>DAOUQA010000112.1 GCA_030625905.1 Kiritimatiellales bacterium
ACGGGAATAATATGAACCAGCGACGTTGCCCGTCGGCTGACGAGGAAGCGCGCGAGGTGGGGATAGGTGGTGGTCATCTGCAACGGGAATGCGAGATAGCCGATATATTTCACGAACGAAAGCGGGCAGGCGACGAGGTAGTCGCGCCAATTGCGCTCGCGAATCATGAGGTAGACCACGTAGAAGCCGCGACAGAGCGAGCCAGGTGAGATGGGTGTGACCTGGAAGAGCGCGACGATTCCCGCGAAGGCCAGCGATGCGTCAGCCATTGACCCCTCCTTGCTCAGCACATAGGCGGCCACGAAGCCGCCGGTGATGATGCTGACGATCTGTGTGATCGGGATGGTTGCGAAATGAACCGCCATGCTCTTGAGGTATTTGACGATGAATGGCTCCTTGATGATGGAGACAATGTGGTCGTGCTCCTCCTTGGTAAGCATGCCGTCCTTTTCGCCTTCGGCCACCTGATCGAGGAACCAGCGTTCCCGGAAGGCCTCGTCGACGGCAAAGTCGCGGATGAACTTGAAGAAGGCCACGATGCCGTTCCATGCAAGAATAGGGCGGATAGCTAGGCGGTGTAGGCCGATGGGCAACAGACCGATCGTGAAACGCTCCATGAAAAAGAGGCCGGGCTTTTCGGCAAGCTTGCGGGTGCGCGCTTCGTCGGTGCGTCCGGCGCGGTGCCAGTCGATCAGGTCGTGTGCGGCACGCGCCGTGAGTGCGACCTTGAAGTAGGCCGGTTTGGTCAGGATGCCGAAGACGTGCTTGCGGAAGGCCTTGCTACCCCAGCGCTGGCGGATCATTTTCCCGAAAATCGGAACCGCGCCGAGCAGGTGGAACAACGCGAAGCGCAAACCACCCTTGCGCAGCTTTTCGGCAAAGGCTTCGTCAATCAGATCGTCGGCCAGATAGCCTTCCACGAGTCCGGCAATCACATCCCTTTGCAATTCGCGGTCGAAGGTGGGTCGCAGGCCGTGGTGGGTAATGTCCAAAATGGAGCGGCGATAGGCGCGATCCTGAATCTTCAGCTCGGCGATCATCGGTTGCACGTCGGCGAAGACATCGGGGTGTTGCGCGACATAGGCTTCCATGACCGAGAGGTCGCAGCGGTCAAACTGCACGAGGGTGTGGCGTTTGAAGAGACCGTCGAGGATCAGCTTAAAGTCGCCGGGGCTCATGGGCAACCACGGGAGCAGGGCGAGGCCGGCGCGGAAGTCGATGGCACAAAGGCCACCGTCCTCGGTGTCGGTGCGCTTCATGCAGTTGGGTTGGCTCTTCATGGTCGACCACTCGTACTGCCGCGCAAATTCGGGTGCACCCATTTCGTGCATCAACTCAACCATGCCGCGCATGAAGCGGCGCTTGTCAACAAACTCGGGGCTGCCTGTATCGGCCAGATCGATATTCTTCCAGTCGAAGCGCTTGGTGATGTTGTCGTCGGCCTCGAGGTGCCACATGCGGCCTTCGACCCATTCGGTGATTTCGCCGTAGGCGTTGAGATTGGCATCCCAGAAGGAGGCGTAGGCATCCTTGACGGCGGTTTCGCGGCCAAACTTGACGAGGCTGGCACGGCGGACGAGTTTTTGCCAAGCGAGTCCCGCGCGGCAGGCCCCATGGTTGACCTGCGAGCTGAACGGGCCCTGGAACGCGAGCCAATAGGTGGTATTGCGGAACCAGCGTGAAAAGGCGCTGGGGGGAATGACAATCTTGACGGCGTAGAGCTTGCCCTCTTCCAGCCCCGGAATGGGTTCGGGGAGATCGAGTTTGGTGAGTTTGCAGCGGTAGACCTGCCCGGCAAATCCGCCACCGAGAAACTTGTCGACCGTCAGTTCGGCCTTGCCTTCGATGGCGGGGAGCACGCCGGTGATCTCGATGGGCAGGACGGTTCCGTTCTCATAGCGAACCGGGCGGTGCCTGATCTCCAGCAGGGGATCATTCGCAGTAGATTCCAACTGCTTGCAAAGATCGGATGAGTATTCTCTTTTAGCCATTGTTTCCCTATTAACCGATCGCTCAAAAACGAAGCGTACCATGCCAAAGCCGCCTTGCGAAAACAAACCCTATGAGGGTTAAAAAGAAATTTGCCAACAGAAGGATCGCAGAAATTCAGGGAGGAACAGCAAGAAAGAACAGCCTTGTGTTTTTCGGGGTTTGGGCAAGCCAATGAAAGTGCATTTTTCCGGATATCGAGTCCGTCCAATGCGGTGATCACCGGGTTCCGCGCCGTCTTGACCGCAAAATGTAGGGCGGGGGCCGAGACCCCGCTTCTGCGGTTGAGCGGCCTTGCGTGCGCCCCGCGATCTCGGATCGCGGCTACACGGAAAAGATAAAGCCTGCCGTATTCAGTGCCTTGCGCGATTGGCGCAAGTCGCGCATCGAAAAGTATGGCGAAGCCCTGCTGGAAATCTTCCGGGACTACAATACCTCCGTCGATTTTTTAAATTTACGAACCTTTGCAAGGAAGTTTGAGCAGCAACCCGAAACGGGCGACCCGCAGATCGACCACAAACGGACGCTTAGTTCGGGGTCGGTCAGTGTGGGGATGGGGCGGGGGAGCTATGGACGTTATGGTGGCGTGGGCTACAACACGGGTGTTTCTGAATGCGACCAAGCGATCCTGACGATCGACATTCTCAGTCCGGCCGATGAAAAAATGATTTGGCGCGGCGTGGGTTCTCGCTCTGCCTACGATGGCTCCAGCCCGGCGAAAGCGACAAAAATCATTAATGAGTTGGTTTCAAAATCCTGAAAAAGTTTCCGCCGAAGTAGCAGTTGGTTATCGATTGTTGGTTGATGAGTTTGGACAGAACAACCTTGGCAACTTAGCAACAATCAGCTGAAGTTCTACCGCTTCCGGGCATTGGAAATATATTCCAGAAGGGATTCTCCGCGGTTGGCATCAATCTTTTTCAGAGCCTTGGCTTCGCGGTTGGCATCGCTCCATTTGTGTTGTTGGGCATAGGAAAGCGCCAGCATGTAGCGGGCGTTTGCAGAGCTTGAGTCGATCTTGAGTGCATCCAAACAGGCTTGGGTAGCTTCAGGGTATTGCTTCAACTCATAATAGGAGAGGCTCATATTGTAGTGCGCGGTTACTTGCGAGGGGTCGAGTTTGATTGCCTTTTCATACTGTTCCACGGCTCCACGGTATTTTTTGGCTGTATGCAGCTCCGACCCCCGGGCAATGTACTGCGCTGCCGTTTCCGGATTGGCTGGTTCCCCTGGGGTTGCACTTGCGGTATCCTGCACCTTCCTGTTCAGCCGGATGATGGCTTTCCTGGCAAGTTCCGTATGCACGCCTTTCCCGCCGGTCTTTTGGAGGTGCTGCTTGTACCAGCCCAGTGCGGCGATTTCATTGTGGAGCCATTGCTCGTGGATGACCGCCAGATTGTAGGTGGCCGGGGCATATTCGGGATAGGCGGCCACCAGCTTCTTCAAGCGCTTCACAGCGGAATCGCTGTTTTTGTTCAGGTGAAGCTCCACAAGTGCAAGCGCATTTTGTCCGGCTGCATCGTTCGGGTTGGTGCGCAATCCCGTGGTGAGCTCCTCCGAGGCACCTGGCCAGTTTTTCTTCTTTATGTGGACCAGTCCCAGAAAGGATCGGGCGAGCGTGTTGTCCGGTTGTTCACCCAGGATCTTGGTGAATTCGAATTCAGCTTGTTTAAGCTGTCCCGCGTGGTAGAGCGCAATGCCGAGGTTCAGGTTGGCTCCGCTGAGATCTTCCGCTAGACGGCAGGACTCGCTGAAGCCTTCAACCGCTTGGCCATACTTGCCGAGGTTCCAGCGAATGATCCCCAGTTGGTTGTTGGCTACGGATTTCTTCTCGTTGCTGGAGAGCTTGCGGATGGCCTTCTCGATCTGGCTTTGGGCTCGCACCAGATCGCCGCCCTTCCAGGAAGCCATGGCCTTGTTGTATTCCTTTTCCCCTGGGCGTCCGCCGCAACCGGAAAAAACCGCAAACAGCAGGCAAACGCCGCTGCAAATCATTATCAATAGTGTCTTATTTTTCATTTCGTTGGAGTCCCTTTAATCCACACCTGCCGGGTGCGGGGTCCGTCAAATTCGCAAAAAAACAGGCTTTGCCAAGTGCCAAGCTGTAATTTTCCGGCGGATACGATCACCTGCACCGAAGAGCCCACCATGCTGGCTTTCACGTGTGCCGCCGTATTGCCCTCGCGATGGCTGTAGCCCCCGTTCCACGGCACCATTCGATCCAGCACCAGATCTAGGTCGGCCATCACATCCGGATCGGCGTTTTCGTTGATCGTTACGCCCGCCGTGGTATGCGGGATGAAAACCGTCACCATGCCATCCGTTAAGCCAGCCTCCCGCACCGCTTCGGCCACGAGCGGGTCAATATTGACAAAATCGGTGCGCGACTGGGTTTTTAGGGTAAACGGGTTCATGGAAAGCCACTGTATCCAAACTGTGGAAATTTTGAAGCGGAAAGTTCCCGTTGACCGGAAAAAGTGTCTCTCCATGGAAGTGCATTTTCAACTACGCTTAACCACGGAATACGCAGAATACACGGAAAGTTTTTAAAATCACTCCCTCCTTCCGTGTATTCGGTGTATTCCGTGGTTAAAATGGGATACATGCTTTCTTTTGTTGGGAAGCGTATTGTTGAGTGCCCTCAGTACACACTTCCGTGAAGAACCGAAAAAGTCGCGGCAGGCTTCCATTTTCTAGGCATTTGCGATGTAGTAGCGGCCTTGGGAGGAAATTTGGCAATTCTTACGGATTATTTTATCGAGTTGCTGGCCATGGCCTTGCTGCTGCTGTGCTCGGCCTTTTTTTCGGGAACCGAAACCGCACTGTTTTCGCTGACCCGTGAGCAGGTTAAGCGACTGCGGCGGCAGGGGCATCATGTCGAGAAAACGTTGGCGTTGCTTTCCGAAAACCCCTCTGGGCTGCTCATCTCCATCTTGTTCGGCAATCTCGTAGTAAACATCCTGTTCTTCAGCCTGAGCGTGGTGGTGGCACTCGGTTTTGGGCGCCGCTACGGTGACTGGGGGGAGGCTTCCGTTGGCGTGGCGGTGCTGTTGCTGGTGATCCTTGTGGGTGAAATATTGCCCAAGGCCGCCGGTATCTCTTTCCCCGAACGGGTGGTGCGCCTTAATTCCCTACCATTGCGCAATTGGTTCCACTTTCTGGGACCCGTACGCCGCATACTGGAAATCATCGCGAGCCATCTCGAACCCGGCGACCCGCATGACAACCGGCTCAATGCGGATGAATTGAAGATGCTAATCGATACCACCCGGCATGATCCAACCTTTGGAAAACAGGAAAAGGAGATCGTGGAGGATATCGTCAACCTGCCCGAGATCCGTGTGCGGGAGTTGATGGTTCCGCGTGTCAGGCAGCTCTTCCGCCGCACGGACGCCCCGGCGGCCGAGGCGCTGCTGGCGGCGGCTGAGCTGGAGGTTGAACTCATTCCCGTCTATGAGGAGGATGAAGACAATATTATCGGAGTGGTCGAGGTGAAAGAACTCTTTGCGAGCGGCGAGCCGGACCGCCCGTTGCGTGACTTTGCCCGCCCCGTCCGCTTCGTTCCGGAAACTAGGCGTGCCGACGAGATGCTGCGCGAATTTCTGGACGAAGGGATGCGGTTGGTTTGCGTGGTGGATGAATATGGCGGTCTGGCCGGAACGGTTTGTCTGGAAGACCTGCTCGAAGAGGTCATTGGCGAATTTGATGCCTTGGAGGCGTCACCTGTCGAACAGCTTGGCGAAAGCACCTACCGTCTGCAGGGCAGCCTGGGCATCCGCGAGTGGCGTAGCCTGTTCATTGGCTTTCTGCCCGACGAGGTGGTGCGTACACTTGCGTTGGACACCGTCAGTGGGCTAGTGGTTTCCTTGCTCAAACGCCTGCCGAAACCGGGGGATGTTGCCGAGGTGCGCAACCTCAGGTTCACGGTTGAGCAAGTGCGTTCGAATCGTATCGAATCTGTGCTGCTCGAGCTTTCGGCCAATGGGGAAGGGGGCGCGGTATGAACCTTTCCTCTATCGTGTTCATCTTGGCGGGCTTCCTGTTTTCCGCGTTGTTTTCCGGTGTGGAGACGGGAAGCTACATGATCAACCGCATTCGGTTGCGGCACCGCGAACGGGAGCGCCGCCCCTCGGCTGTGGTGCTGTCGCGGTTGCTGCGCAACTCGCATATCTTTGTGTTCACCGTGCTCATCGGAAACAATATTGCGCTTTATCTGCTCTCCAGGGAAGTGACGAGTCTCTACCTTGGCAGTGGTTCTGGAGAGGGGCGGGTTTTGCTCGGTTTTATTCCGTGGAGTGCGGAGATGGCCGCCACGCTCACCTTGATGTTTCCGCTTTTCATCCTTGCCGAGGTCGGCCCCAAGAACCTCTTCCGCAAGAAGGCCGATGTTCTCATGTACCGGTTGGCGGGGCCCATGCGCCTAGTCGTGATGCTGTTCTATCCATTCACCGGGCCGCTGAAGAAACTCTTCAGCCTGCTGACCCGTGGAATGGACGAGGAGCCCGGCCGCGAGCTGCACCGCCTTTCGCCCGACGGCCTCAAGGAATATTTCTCGGCGGGCGCGGAGGAGGGGCTGATTTCATCTCAGCAAAACCGCATGGTGGATAACGCCACCTCCATGCACAGTGTTCCCGTGCGCGCACTCATGGCGCCGCTGAAAAAAATACCGCGTCTGCCCTCCGATGCCACCGTGGCCGATTTCAAGCGGCTTGTGGCACGGCGGAATTCCGCGTATGCGCTCCTGATGGATAAACATTCCGTGGTGGGGATGGTTTCCATGTTCACCATCGTTAACCGAAAGCTGGGGAACGACGAACCCCTCGAACCGTATGCCGACGAGGTGCTCGAAATACAGGAAAACCGCAACCTCAAATTGGCCTTCTACCGGCTACGCCGAAACCCCCGCCACAGTGCGGTAATCCTCGATGCCCGAAAGCACCCCGTCGGCTTCATCCGACTTGAGGATATCGCCCGCTACATTGCCGGAAGCTAATAATGGT
>DAOUQA010000001.1 GCA_030625905.1 Kiritimatiellales bacterium
GGTCACCCTCGGAGCCGTCAGCACATCGGCGGTGCCTTCCTGCTCCATCGCCGAAATTTGGATATCAATGTCCCCATTGCCAAACATCATCGTAGCCGGACTTCCACCCATCAGCCCAAGAAGGCCGCCTGTAACGGTCTCGAGTCCCGCCGTGTTGTCGCGCTGGGCGGAACCAAAGAGATTCTGTCCCGGACGCCCGTCGTCCACCATGCCGTTGACAAGGAGATCCTGGTCCGTATTTAGATCGGTTGCATCAGCAACGCCCCGGGGATCCAGCGTCATGCCGGCGGTGGTTCCACTTCCGTATATATTCCAATCGAACCCGAGCTCCTCGAGGGAGCCTTCGGAAAACTCGACGAACTTGGCCTCGATTTCAACCTGCTGCGAACGGCGCATAATGGCCCGTTCGTTGAGATCGGCCAGAACCTCTTCGATCGCCTTAAGGTTTTTCGGCGTATTTTTGACGAACAGCTTGTAGAAGCGCGAACGGTAGGTCGCGGAAGCGCCTTCCGGCCAGTCGACGATGGAAAAGAATCCATTCACCTCGACCGGTCCCGTGGCGGCTTCGCTGGCAGAGGAGTCGCTGAACAGGTCGTCCATCCCGCCGCCAGCATCGCCGGAGAACGCTTCCAGTTCGGAGCCGACTTCGGGATCGAGGTCGTACGACTTCATCACCATTTCCGAAACAGGGGCATAATTGACGGGCACAATGGCAACGGCATATGGTTTCACCTCGAACTTGAGGGAGGCCATTTCGGAGATGACCTTCAATGCGTCGAAGAGGTTTATGTCGGTAATAAGGGTGGTTACGGTTTTATCACCTGCGGCGGACTCCATGCCGGCCAGCAGAATGTTCACGCCTTTGCCGGAAGTGTCGTGTTTGCGGCTTTGCTCCGTAAGATAAAGGACAACCTCCTCGATGCTGGCATCGGTAAAGTCGAGGTTCGGGATGTTGATGGCCTTCAGGCGGGCGACCATCTGCTCGGTGGCCTGCTGGTCGGGATCTTCGGCGACATCTTCGGATACGTCAACGGAAGTGAGAACCTTGGGCTCCTGATTCCATGCCGCATTGACGTCGGCAACAGCCTGCGCCCGAGTAGCTCCCTGCTTCCTGGCCTCCTTGGAGGAGATCTGCTTGGCGGCGCGCTTCCGGTAGGCCACGGCGCGGCTATCGTATTTGTCGATGGCGAGCATGGCGTCGAACGTCATGACGGCCTCGTCGTACTTGCCCGCCTTGTACTGAGCGAGCCCTTTCTCGAACAGTAATGAAAGCATTTCCGAATCGCTGCGCGTCGGAGCCGAATCAGCGCTTTCAACCTCGGCGGGTGCCGCATCGCTTTCGGCTACCGTTGCGGCGGCCTGATCCCCGGCATCACTTGAGGCATCCAACTGGGCAAAGACATTGTCCATGTCTTCCTGGGCTTGACCGATTTGTATTCCAACGAGAAATACAACCAACAGAGCTGAGATATAGGTTTTAATCATTTTCCTTCCCCTCTTACTTCTAACCTAAACGCTGTATGCCATAAGTTCATCAGGGGCCACGGCCAGCGCTTAAACAACCCATACCCTGTTTTTTAAATCCTCCGAAAAGCGGCTCCCGCTCCCCTTCGGTAAATCCGATCCCCTTCGGTAAATCCGACAACTTTTCCGACCTCATGACAGCAAATCGCCACCTTGTCCGGATGCACACCAAACCGTACAGTCATCATTACGCAAGGATAATAACGCGGCCATAGTACTGTCTTGCAGACTCCGATCAAGCATATTAATTGCCCGCTTTTGGCTCGGCATTTATTCCGCCCAAAAAGCCGCGTTTTGGCGATGTAAAAGGGATGCGAGGCGGCATGAAGCGCTGTGCGGTGCCAGGAAACAAAGGAGAAAGAACCTAAACCAAATCCATAAGCCGTCTGGCGGCTTCCCCGGGTGACCGTTCGCGCAACAGGCTTTCGCCCACCAAAACGGCGTGCACCCCGGCGGCCTTCAGATGCACCACATCTTCCGGCGTCTTGATCCCGCTCTCGCTGACGAGCGTGCAATCCGCCGGAGCCATGGCCACCAATTCGAAAGTCGTTTCCAAGGTCGTGACGAAGGTTTTCAAATTGCGGTTGTTGATTCCAATGCAATTCGACCCTGCATCGACGGCGCGCCGCATTTCTTCGCGGTCGTGCACCTCCACCAAAGGCTGGAGCTCCAGTGCATGGGTCTCCCTTATAAAGGAAACGAGTTCCTCGTCGGTCAATGCCCCGACAATCAGCAGCACCGCCGACGCACCCATTACCTTGGCGTGGGCAAGCTGCCACGGATCGACCACAAACTCCTTATAGAGCATCGGCAGGCCGATCGTGTTCCGCACTTCAGCAAAATCCTCCGCCCCACCGCCAAAATACTTGTTGTCCATCAGACACGAAATTGCGCTGGCACCATTGGCCGCGTAGTCCCTTGCAAGGGTCGCTGGGTCGAACGGGTCGCGGATCACTCCCGCCGAGGGAGACCGACGCTTCACCTCCGCAATCAAGCCCAGCGGCACTGCACGTAGCGCCTCGATAAAATCTGGACGTTCTTCCACGGCCTCAATTTGTCTCTGAAGCTCGCCCAGCGAAAGGGTCTGCTTTCCCGCTTCAACCTCAACGCGCTTGTCGGCGATAATCTGTTCCAAAATATTCATGCGAATGGTCTTTGTGTTTTTTGTACTACCTATCCGTCAAAAACTTGTTTTCCTTGCATGTTTTTCTTCAACGCAAAATCGCCAAGTCCGCAAAGCTTCGCAGAGGAAATTCTTTGCGTTCCTCAGCGCCCTTCGCATCTTTGCGTTGAATTCTCTTGGTTGCGGCTTTGCCGCGCTAGGCTCTTTCGTGGCCAATTAAAACCTACCGTTCATCCGCAACGCGGCTGGAAGCCGCGTCTACATTACCGATTCTTTTTCAAATACGCTTCGATAAATGGGTCGAGCTTGCCGTCGAGAACGCCTTGGACATTGCCGACCTGCTCGTCGGTGCGGTGATCTTTCACCAGAGTATAGGGCTGCATGACGTAGGAACGGATCTGCGACCCCCAGGCAATTTCGCCCTTGTCGCCGTAGAGCTGGTCGACCGCCTTGCGCTTCAAATCCTGCTCCCGCTCGTAGAGCCGCGCCTTGAGCATCTTCATCGCGGCGGCCTTGTTCTTGTGCTGCGAGCGCTCGGCCTGGCACTGCACCACCGTCCCGGTCGGCAGGTGGACGATGCGCACGGCGGAGTCGGTCGTATTGACATGCTGGCCCCCTGCGCCCTGCGCACGATAGGTATCGATCCGCAGGTCGGACTCGACAATGTCGATCTCGATCGTGTCGTCGATCTCCGGCGTGACGTCCGCCGCAGCAAACGAGGTGTGGCGGCGGGACTGCGAATCGAACGGGCTGATGCGCACCAAGCGATGCACCCCGCGCTCGGACTTCAGCAAGCCGTAGGCATACGGCCCAGTAATCAGCAGCGATACGCTCTTGATGCCCGCTTCCTCGCCCGCCTGGTAGTCCATGATCTGGGTCTTAAATTCCTTGCGTTCGGCATAGCGCGTAAACATCCGGTAGAGCATGTCCGCCCAGTCGCAGCTCTCCGTGCCGCCCGCCCCCGCGTGCAGGGTCAGATAGGCGCCGTTGCCATCAAACTCGCCGCCGAGCAGCGATTGCATTTCCAGTAACTGGAAACCGCGCTCCACCTTTTCCAGCTCGGAAGCCGCTTCCGTTAGCGCCTCCTCTTCGCCCGCCTCGGCGAGTTCGAGCATCACCTCCGCATCGTCGAGTCCGGAGGTAATCGCATCGAAGGGATCGAGCACCCTCTTAAGCGACTTCGTTGCAGCGATATTGGACTGCGCCTTGCTTTGGTCGTTCCAGAACTCCGGATCGGCCGCCTCGGCTTCGAGCTTTTCAAGCGCCGCGCGCTTGGCTCCAATTTCGAGATAGCCCTCCATCTCGGCCAGCTGTTCGCGGAAATCCGCAATCTTTGTTTTCAGTTCGTCGTGTGTCATTGAATCGGTCCTAACCCGCCCGGTCGGGGACCGGGTCTACATCCTGCAACCCACCTGCCCTCTGGTGTTACCCCCGTTGGTTGGAATCCGGGAATATAGCCCAAGGTTCCCCGATGCCAAACCCCGCAGTGCAAAAAAGAGCTGGTGCAATACTACTTCTTCGCCTGCGCTTCGAGCCAGTCCTGTGCCTGAAATTCCGCTTCCGGGCTATTGAGGATGGAGGGCGTCGTATCTACGATTTTTTCTTCCACCCTTTGAAGCGAAGAACGAAGAGAATGGTTGCGGCGGCGAGGAGGGAGGCCTTGGCGAAGGCATCGCCGTTGCGGGTGTAGAAGGTTTTTTCGAGGCCGGCGGGGCGTGGATGGATTTCGTTCGCGGTGAAGCCGCTGGTGCGGGGTTCGAGGTTGCGCGTTACATTGCCGTAGGCATTGATGATGCAAGTGACGCCGGTATTGCAGCAGCGCGCCATGGGAACGCGGTTTTCGATGCAGCGAAAGACCGCGTGCGCAAGGTGCTGTTCGGACTGGGAGCCGGGGTCGAACCATGCATCGTTGGTTTGGTTGACGAGCCAGCGCGCGCCGTTGCGCACGGCCTTGACAGAGAGTGACGCAACAATGTCCTCGAAACAGATAAGTACGGAAAACGAGGCCTTGCCCTGAAGCGGGATCAATGTGCTTTCCGTTCCGCCACGAAAGTCGACTTCGATGGGCGTAAATTTTTTCATGAGCCCGGGGAACGGAACATATTCGCCGAAAGGCACAAGATGCTGCTTGTCGTATTTGGCAATTTCTGCACCGTTGGTGCCGAAAAGGATCGAGCTATTATAGTAGACCGAACCGGAATCTGAACGGATGTAGTCCATGGTTCCCGCCAGCAAGGGAACTCCTTCCTCCACAACACCAGCCACAAGCCCTTGGCTCTGGATGCTGCTGGGATGATGGACAAAATCCGGCAACGCGGTTTCCGGCCAGATGATTAGATCGATGCCGTCGAGCCGCGCAGCGGTTTTGGTGAGCGCTTCGAGGGTGTCGCGGATTTGCTGGTCCTTCCCCCGATCCCATTTTTCCGTCTGCGGGATGTTGGGCTGCACAAGGACAAGATGGATGGACTCAGAATCCGGCGATGGGTTGAAGAGAACATTAAGGCCGTAGGCGACAGAGAGCGCAACCGGCAGCAGACCAAGCATCAGCTCTCCGTGCGGACGGTATTGCTTTGCGCGAATGCCGTGGCTGTATTGGTGCAACGTAATGAACAGCGCCGTGTTCATCCAGACGATGCAGGCCGATACAATGGATACCCCTCCCCATTCCGCTACCTGGATGAGGGCCGGACTGGCGTATTGGCTGACACCAAGCGGATTCCACGGAAACCCGGTAAAGAGAAAGCCGCGCACGTATTCCGCCGCAACCCAAACCATCGTAACCGAAAACATCAACCGGACGTTGGTTCGGAAAGAGCGCACCCCCCAACGCTTCACGCAGGTTGAAACCGTGACCGCAAAAGGGATGAAGTAAAGCGCGCAGTAAAGCGCAAGCACCGCATAACCCAGCAATGCACTCGCCTTGAGGGCAACTCCCGCAACCGTACCGGTCAGATTATGCAACCAACCAAGCGAAATTAAAAAGAAAACAAACCCGGCCAACAACCCGAGTAGCGCAGCCTTCTTTCCGGAGGCCGACTGCACCGCGAACATGAGCGGAACCAGTCCAATGAACGCCAGCGATGAATTCCCGAACCCCGGGAAACTCAGTGCGAGCAAAACACCGGAAAAGAGGCTTCCCAGAATTGGAAAAATTGGAGAGTGGAAGAGCGAATGGGCAAAAGAGGGGCTGGGTGGATTATTGGAGGGGTGGATGGATGGAGGCTGTTTTCCCGAATCCGTTTTTGCTTCATTGTTTTCCATTGATCCAACCATCCAATAATCCATTCATCTAAACTTTATAAATCAAGGTTGAGTAACGAGGGAACCGTTTTCCACCTTCGCTCCACCGACTGCTGTTTGAAAACATCTGCAATATATTCCAGCAGGTTGTCTTCGCTGGTGAGGGTTTGTTCTTTCCGCCCACCCTCCTCCACGTTCAGCGCGGAAAGCCCCTTCAGTCCAAGGATGCCCTCCCCTCGCGTGGCATCCCAAAAAACAAACATTTTTTCGACGAGTGCCCGGATGGACCGATAGAGCATTATCTCGTGCCTTTCCGCATCGGTGAGGACAAGCCGGCCAAAATCAAGCGTCCACATGCGGTCGAGCTGCGCACCCGCCCAATCGGCAGGACGAATGATGCCGAGCGAAAAATAGGGAAGCAGCTCGGGGAAATGGTGTAGCTCGGAAAGGATTTCAAGCCAGCGGATGACATGGCGACCGTGAGGCTGCATGGAATTCAGCACGCACTCCGCAGCGGCGCGGTCGCCGACTGCACAGAATGCGCGCGCGATGAGCAACTTGATCTCGGATGATTGAAGCCCGAGGGGGTGAAACTTCCGGCAATACATCGCAATGCTCGCGATAAGATGATCGGCCAGCGTACCGGACGGAATCTCCATGGCCTGGAAGATCTCCCGCACGTGTTCCGCCCAGACATCCGGACGGGCATCCAACGATGGAAAAGACGTCGCCTTCATTCGCGCCCAATAAGGCGTTCGACTTCGTTCATGAACTGGCCGGCATCGCGAAAGCGGCGATAGACGGAGGCGTAGCGAATGTAGGCAACCTCATCAAGTTTTTCGAGTGCGGTCATGACCTTCTTTCCGAGTGCCATGCTGGGAATTTCCTTTTCATATTCCGACTCGGCTTCCATTATGATGGCATCGGTAATGCGCTCGATTTGCTCTACGCTGATGTGCCGCTTGCGGCAGGCAACCTGAAGACTCTTGATGAGTTTCTCGCGGCTGAGCTCCTCGCGGCGTTCATCGCGCTTGGTGACTTGTAGCTGGGCGCGCTGGATTTCTTCATAGGTGGTAAAACGGTGCCCGCAATCGACGCATACACGGCGACGACGAATGGAGTTGCCATTGCGCACCTCCCGGCTATCGATTACACGGTTTTCTTTTCCCTTACACTTCGGACATCTCATACAGAGTCCTCCTTCCCCATAAATGGGTAGAAGATAGCCTACAACAACGAACCCAAACAACAAAAAACGCCCCGTAGATGCGGGGCGTTTTCGACTTCGCTAGAAGTGCACACTATTTTTTGGCGGCCTTTTTCTTGGCGGCCTTCTTTTTCGCCGGAGCCTTCTTCACTGCTTTCTTCTTGGCAGGAGCCTTTTTCTTCGCCGGAGCCTTCTTCTTGGCAGGGGCTTTCTTTACGGCCTTCTTTTTCGCCGGAGCTTTTTTCTTGGCTGGAGCTTTTTTCACAGCCTTCTTCTTGGCGGGAGCCTTTTTCACGGCCTTCTTTTTAGCCGGGGCTTTTTTCTTGGCTGGAGCTTTTTTCACAGCCTTCTTTTTCGCCGGAGCTTTTTTCTTGGCGGGAGCCTTTTTCACGGCCTTCTTTTTCGCCGGAGCTTTTTTCTTGGCCGGAGCCTTCTTCACGACTTTCTTTTTCGCCGGAGCTTTCTTTACTGCTTTCTTTTTTGCTGGGGCCTTCTTGGCCGGGCTCTTTTTCTTTGCTTTTGCTTTTTTCTTCGCTGCCATTGTAGTCTCCTTGTTTGTACTCCTAACAACCACTACCGATGCATCGTCATGACTCGACTGAACTTGCATTCATGCAAAGAGCTATTAACGATCACTCTTCCTGAAAAATGTTTATAGGCAGAAAGCGAATGTTATGCAACCCGTTTAGTTTATAAAAACAGACACTCGATTTGTCCTCTTCAATTTCAGATTCCAACTCGGCGCGAAAAAAAACAACACGAGTGAAAAGAATAAAAAAAACATCCCAATGAGAGGACGGTTTTCATGTGCGCGGCGTTGCCGCTTGAATATCGAACAAGGAATGGATGAGTGCAGAAGGATTCCACTTCTTCGTAGTTCGTTATTCCTTGGTTCGGGTCGACCGCGCGGTGCAGCCGCGTCTGGGCGGGAAAAAGCTGCACCGGCTGCTCAAGCCGGAACTCGAAAAGGCCGGTGCGCGGATCGGACGGGATCGTTTTTTCGAAGTGCTCGGCGAGCGGGGCTTCTACTTGAGCGCTTGCCCAAGGCACCGAGGACGTGACACGTGTTAACCAAAGTATTTATCGTACCATCGCTTGATAGTGTCGTCGGCCACTTTCACGATGCCGATTTCGCGTGTGGCATTTTCCGGCGAATCGGAAGCATGGGCCGCATTGACCATGATGTCCGTACCAAACTCCTTGCGAACCGAACCGGGCGCGGCCTTGCTCGGGTCGGTGGGACCAAGAATGTCGCGGATCTTCTCGACGGCATTGTCGCCGGCATAAACGAGCGCAAGGCAGCAAACCTTGCCTTCCGCCGCTATTTCATCGCCGCTTACATCCGGCGCCCACTGCCCGGTCATGAACTGCATGATGCTGTAGAATTGGTTGTCGCCGAACGCCGGCCCAAGGGTGTCGGCGAGAGCGCCCTTCACCTCGTCCGGCATCTCGAAATCGAACTCCTCCTGCAAGGTCTTGCAGGCGCGGTCAACGGCCATGCCGCCCAGTTTTTCGCGCAGGACAGGCTGCACGGGACCGTAGAATTCAAACGCTTCGGCCAGACTCATGCGGTGCAGCTTGGCTCCGATGATCCGCAGGCCGGAGCGGGAGAATGTATCGAGAATATTGCCCGGCCGCGCGCTCGGGAAGGTAAAGTTGTCGGGCTTGATAATCACCAGTGTTTTTTGCACATTCCCTTTGTCGGCCAAGCGAATGGTGTGGTCGAGGATCCCGCCGTCGGACTCGGAAAACTCTCCCCACAGGACAAGTGTATTCTTGACGGCTTGCGCAGAAGGCCCCACAAGCACGGCGGGCTCGAAATAGGTCACGGAGCCATCGAGCGCCTTGATGTAGTCGCCATAGGTTCCGCGGATCGTATCGGCACTTTCGATGGAGTCCTCGAATCCCCCAATGGCATCGCGCAACTTGTGCACAGCGTTTTCGCCCTCGAACAACAGCATCAACACACGGTGGCACTGGCCGTCGGCGGTCGGACTCATTTCACGCTCGATATAATCGGAGAGCAATTCCCGTATTTCCGGCCAAACCTTTTCGTTGACTCGAATCAATTCGGCATAGCGATGTGCCAGCTCCGCGCTGGGGCCAAACATCCGAGCCGCCACAAGATCGAGCCCCGTCCGGCTCAACAACCGGCCTAGTATCCCGCCGGTCCGAGATTTCCGCAGGGTATAGGGCGTTATTAATACGTATCCGAGTTCCTTTGACATTTATATTCCTCTCAAGTAATGAAGCCTTTAAATACCTGTCGAGGAACGCGGGTACAACCTAGAAATACGATTTTATGGACGACGAGACCAAACCAAAACCCCTTCCCGAGAAAGTAGTGCGGCGCCATGCGGATATGCTTGGAGAACTTCTTCCCGAAATAACCCGCCTGGTTATCGAGGAAGGACGGCCCGCCGACGGGCTGCTCTCCCGCCATCTGCGCGAGCATAAGGAACTCGGTTCGCGCGACCGCCGCTTTCTTTCGCAAGCTATCTTCTCCTACTTCCGCTGGTACGGCTGGACCGTCAGTAAGCTCAAGCTCCCCGCCGCCGAGGCCTGCCTGCTTGGTGCCGCACTCGACTGCACCGAAATGGGCGATAGCTTCAACTATCTTGAAGGCCGCTGCGCCCTCCCCTTCCCCATCAAACCACTGGGCGACAAACCCCTCTCCGAGAAAGTCGCCATACTCAACAGACGTTTCGAGAAGACCCCCGGCATTCAGCCCCTGAATCTTTCCGACCTTGTTCCTCCAGGCTTTGAAAACATGATCGATCCGGAAAAGGCACTTCCGAGCATCGAGCAGTTCCAAAAACGCCCGCCTACATGGTTGCGCTCGCGAACCGACCCCGCCCAGATCGCTCAGGCCCTGGCCGAACACAACGTGCCCTGTTCCATTCACGGCACCCTGTCTGCCGCACTTTCGGTGACCGGCGGGATTAGCCTGCCGAACATACTCTCCGCCCATGCCGGGCAGTTTGTGGTGCAGGATGCCGCCTCGCAGTGCGTCGGCCACGTTTGTGCTCCACAGAAAGGCGCTGACTGGTGGGACTGTTGCGCTGGCGCCGGCGGAAAGTCCCTGCACCTGATGGATCTGATGCAACAGGACGGCAAGGTGCTTGCCACCGATATCCGCGTTCCCACACTTAAGGAACTTAAAAAACGCGCGCGCAAATACGGCATCCGCCACATCCGCACCCAGCCGCACAACGCGGTGTACGACGAGCCCTTCAAAAAAACCTTCGACGGCGTACTTGTCGATGCCCCCTGCTCCGGCTGGGGAACCTGGCCGCGCAACCCGGATGCCCGCTGGCGAAGTTCCAAACGCGATATTGCCCAGTGTGCCAACCGGCAGGTCAAGATCCTTAACAATGCAGCCTGGTGCGTCAAACCCGGCGGAACACTTGTCTATGCCGCTTGCACCTTCACCCGCCCTGAGACCGAGGAAGTTGTCATGCACTTCCTCGACCAGAACCCCGGCTTTAAACTCGATCCCTTCACCAATCCGCTCACCGGCGGGCAAACGAAGGGTCAACTGCAAATCTGGCCGTGGGACGGCCCCGGCGACGCCATGTTCATCGCCCGCTTTGTCCGTACGACGGAATAAAGTATTCGAATTTTTCGGCAATGTGCTTGAGGGCAATGGCTAGCCTGTTGAATAATGCATTCCACTCATTGAAGGTCTAATTATGAAAACAATTCGTTCCATCCTCCTGCTGGCCATTGTTGCCACGCTTTCCAGCTCATGCATCAGCCGTACAACCAGCACCAGTGCCCCCTTGGGAAAAGGTGAAGACGGCAAAGTGACCGAAAAGAAGCTCGTCTGGATCTGGCAGGACGAGTTCCGCAACCCGTAGTAGAATCTTCAATGCTACTTTATGCCTTGATAATTCTGGCGTGTATCGGCGTTGCCCAAGTGCTGGGAACACTCCCTTTGTAGACGGAAACCGGAAGATAAGAAATCGCCATCCGAGAGCACCTGGAACTGCTCCCATTGCGGCAACGATGTCGACGAGTTTGAGAACAAGCTCCAACATTTTTTAACCTCCTTTCCTCAACATATCCTTCCTATTTCCTCCAATGTCTGAAAAAATCGCCGTTCACAGTTCACTAGGGGCGTAGGCAGTGGCTAAATTCATTATTAATGGCGGGAAAACAATCGGGGGAACCTTCCACCCGCGCGGCAACAAGAACGCCGTGTTGCCGATGCTCGCCTCCTGCGTATTGACCGATCAGCCCGTCGTGCTCAACAACGTCCCGTTGATCAACGACGTCAAGGTGATGCTCCAACTGCTGGAATCCATTGGAGTCGAGGTTTCGCTTGATGACCACACCGTCACCCTTTGCGCAAAAAGCCTAAAGACCACCGAGCTTGGCGAGGAACTCTGCGCCCGCGTCCGCACCTCCATCCTGCTGGCTGGACCGCTGGCTGCGCGCCATGGCAGCGCCACCATCTATCCGCCGGGCGGAGATGTCATTGGCCGCCGCCGCCTCGACACCCACTTCTACGGCCTGCGCTCCCTGGGTGTTGAAATCTCCACCGATCAAGCCTACCGGTTCAAGGCAGAACCGCTGAACGCCTGGAAAATGGTTTTCGACGAAGCCAGTGTGACCGCTACGGAAAACGTTTTGATGGCTACCACCCTTGCGAAAGGCACCTCCACCATTTACAACGCCGCCTGCGAGCCGCATGTGCAGGATCTTGCCCGCCTGCTGAACCAGATGGGCGCGGATATCTCCGGCATCGGAACCAACAACCTGACCATCCATGGCGTAGAAAAACTACAGGGTGCGGAATACACTGTGCAGCCGGACTATATCGAAGTGGGTAGCTTTATCGCCGCGTCTGTTGTGACCGGCGGACAGCTGACCATCCCGAATGCCAGCGAGCCGCTGGTCTTGCAGGTTATGCAACGTACCTTTTCAAAACTTGGCGTGGAGTGGACTCGCGATGGCCACACCCTGGTTGTTCCACAACAGACTGGGCGCTCTATTCGCCCGGATGAAGGCCATGCCACCCCCAAGATCGAGGACGGTATTTGGCCCGCATTCCCATCCGACCTGATGAGTGTTTGCATCGTGTTGGCCACGCAGACGCAGGGTACCGCGCTCTTTTTCGAGAAAATGTTCGAAAGCCGCATGTATTTCGTCGACCACCTCATGGCCATGGGCGCCAACATCATCCAGTGCGATCCCCACCGTGTCGTAGTGGTCGGCCCGACAAAACTACGCGGCAGTACGCTCACCAGCCCCGACATCCGCGCCGGTATGGCCATGCTGATCGCCGCCTGCTGCGCCGAGGGCGAAAGCATCATCAAGAACGCGCAGGTGATCGACCGAGGATACGAAGCCATTGAAGATCGACTTTCCGCACTCGGGGCGGACATCACCCGCGAGCCGTAAACCCAATGGCGGGAAATGGACAGGATTATTTTTCTTTCCGAAACTGCATGATCCTGTCATTCAATAATCCTGTCTAAAAATAAAGAAGAGGAGGCTCCGTACTTGTGTGGAGCTTCGGAAACCTTCATGACCGGCCACGGATGGGCCAACTTCCGATTGCCTCGAAATAGCGTGTTTCCGGAGCGATATCCAGCTCCCCATCCGCCCATGTGATTGTGTCCCAATCAGAATCAACGGCGAATTGCTTGAACTCATTATATCGGACATGGAAATGCGGAGGGGCATGGTCATTATAGAACATACCGATCACAATTCCATAAAACCGACTTATTTCCGGCCTCTGAATTTGGCGGCAACGGAGTGCCGCCCTCCATTATTCGCTTTGCTCTTCTTCGGAAGCCTCGGCCTCCGGCACGGACTCCGCAGCCGGGGCTTCCCCTTCGGGAACTTCCGGAACATCCTCTTCGGGATCGAGGAGGGCGGCGGAGACCAGCTTGTCGCCTTCCTTCAGCCTCACTAAGCGAACGCCCTGGGTATTGCGGCCAATGACGCGGAGGTCGCTGGCACCGATGCAGATCATCTGCCCGCCTTCGGAGATGAGCATGATGCGATGTTCGTCGGTGACGGCGTGCGCGCTGATGACGTTACCATTCCGCTCGGTGGTCTGGATGGAGATGATGCCTTTTCCGCCACGGCTCTGCGTTCGGTATTCGTCGAAGCTCGTCCGCTTGCCAAAGCCGTTTTCGGTAATGGCCATCATCGTGGCTTCGGTGTCGACAATCTCGATAGTCACGACCTCGTCGTCGCCGACGAGCCTCACGCCCTTGACGCCGCGCGAAACGCGGCCAAGCGGACGGGCATCGGTTTCCTTGAAGCGGATCGCTTTACCGTTGTGCAGGCTGAGGATAATTTCGTTCTCGCCGTTGGTGAGCTTCACGCCGATGAGCTGGTCATCCTCATCAATATTAATGGCCTTGACGCCGGCAACACGGACGTTCTTATAGGCGGCCAGCACGGTCTTTTTCACAATGCCCTTCTTGGTGGCCATGATCAGGTTATGATCGTGATCGTCGAGCTCGCGCACGCAGAGGATGGCGGCGAGCTTTTCGTCCTGCCCCATTTGCAGCACGTTGGCGAGCGAGCGGCCGCGGCTCTGGCGAGTGCCTTCCGGCACATAGTAGGCCTTGAGCCAGTACATCCGCCCCGCCTCGGTGAAGCAGAGCAGATAGTCGTGCGTCGAAGCGGTGAAGATGTGCTCCACAAAATCCTCGTCCTTCGTGTTCATGCCGATCACGCCCTTGCCACCGCGCCGTTGCTGGCGGTAGGTATCGGTCGGGACGCGTTTGATGTAGCCCGTGTTCGAGAGCGTGATCACGCAGGGCTCGTCGGCGATGAGGTCTTCGATGTCGATCTCACCCTCGTCGATGCGCAGATCGGTGCGGCGGACTTCGCCGTATTTGGCGCGGATCTGTTCGAGATCCTCCTTCATGACTTCAAAGATTTTTTCGGGATGCGCCAGCAGGTCTTCGAGATAGTCCATCAGCTTCTTGAGTTCGGCGTATTCCGCTTCGACCTTGTCGCGCTCCAGCCCGGTGAGCTGGTAGAGGCGCATTTCGAGAATGGCCTTCGCCTGGATCTCGCTGAACTTGAATTTTTCAATCAAACGCTCCTGCGCTTCGTCACGGTTTTTCGAGTCGCGGATAATGCGGACAACCTCGTCCATATTGTCCATCGCCAGCAGATAGCCTTCGAGGATATGGGCGCGGGCGGCGGCTTTATCGAGATCAAACTGGGTGCGGCGGGTAATCACTTCAAAGCGGTGGTCGATGAAGCACTTGAGGACTTCCTTCAGGTTCATTACGCGCGGCTTGCCCTTGTCGATGGCGAGCATGATGGATCCGAAGGTCGATTCGAGCTGCGTATGCTTGTAGATGTTGTTTAGCAGCACGTTCGGCACAGCATTGCGCTTGAGCTCGATAACCAGGCGGATGCCCTCCTTACCGGACTCGTCGCGGATGTCGGAAATGCCTTCGAGTTTCTTGTCGCGCACGAGTGAAACCATCTTGGTGATCAGCAGCGTCTTGTTCAGCGCATACGGGATTTCGGTGATGATGATGCGCGCCTTGCCGTTGTCGTCTTCCTCGATATCGGCCTTTCCGCGCATCTTAATCTTGCCGCGGCCGGTGGTGTAGAAATCACGCACGGCCTTCAATCCATAGACCGACCCACCGGTCGGGAAGTCCGGCCCCTTGACCAGCTCGCACAGCTCGTCGATGGTCGCTTCCGGATTGTCGATCAACCGGATCGTTCCGTCGATGACTTCGCCGAGGTTATGCGGTGGAATGTTAGTGGCCATGCCGACGGCGATGCCGGTCGAGCCATTGACGAGCAGGTTGGGAACGCGCGCCGGAAGCACGGAAGGCTCCATCAGCGATTCGTCAAAGTTCGGCCGCATGTCGACCGTATCCTTGTCGATATCAGCCAGCATCTCTTCGGCCAGCGGACGGAGGCGGCACTCGGTGTATCGATAGGCCGCCGCGCGGTCGCCGTCGATGGAACCAAAGTTGCCCTGCCCATCGATGAGCATGCCGCGCATCGCAAAGTCCTGCGCCATGCGTACCATCGTATCGTAGACTGCGGTATCCCCGTGCGGATGGTAGTTGCCAATCACTTCGCCGACGACCTTCGCGCATTTGACATAGGCCTTGTTGTGCGTCCAGCCGCGCTCCTTCATGGCGTAGAGGATGCGGCGGTTGCCCGGCTTCATCCCGTCGCGCACATCCGGCAGCGCGCGCCCAACAATCACCGACATTGAATAGTCGATGTAGGCTCGCTGCATCTCATCTTCAATATTAATCAGGTCAATACGTTCGTTCGTGTTTTCCATAATCCGTCTTTCGTCTGTCATTAACGAGTAATGCGTAATGGCTATTGCGTTCTATGCGTTCCGTCGCGGTTAAATATCCAAGTTGGTGACATTCAGGGCGTTTTCCTGAATGAAGGCGCGGCGGGGTTCGACTTCATCACCCATGAGGATGGTGAACATTTCGTCGGCCTTGACGGCATCTTCGAGCACGACGCGGGTGAGGCGGCGGACTTCGGGATCGAGCGTGGTTTCCCACAGCTGCTGGGGGTTCATCTCACCCAAACCTTTGTAGCGCTGGATGGTCATGCCCTTTTTGCCCGCAATCCGAATGGCTTGCGCCAGCTCCATCAACGAGTTTACGGGAATCTTCGTTCCCTTGTCGTCAAGGTTGAATTGCGGTTCCTCGGAACCCATCACCTGATCAAAGGCAAAACCGCCCTGTTCCAGTTTTTCAATCACTTCCTTGAGCTGCCGGGAGAAGAAGAGTTCCTTGTAGCGCACGCTCGGCCCGGCGGGTTCTTCGATCACCGCTCCAACGGGTTCAACGGCTTCAACGTCTTCAACGGCTTCAACGGGTTCAACGGGTTCAGCGTCTTGAACGTCTTCAACGACTTCAACGGTTTCAACCTTTTCAACGACGGGGTTGGCCGCCTCCACTTCGGAAAACAGGGCTTGGAGCCCGTGGTCGTCGGATACCAATCTAATGTCGAGATCGGCGGTGATTTCGTTCATGTAGGCGCAGTAGAGCGGGAACGCACCGGTTTCGGGATCGCGGCTAGCCAAATACTGCTTTAGTGGAATGCCACGACGGCGGAGCTTGTCGGCAATACCTTCGATCGCGACGATGCTTTCGAGCAGATCGCGCAAGGCCGGGGTATCGAGCAGCTGGGTTCCGTCGAGCTTTTCGAGCAGCATGCCGTCAGCGCCGAGGTTCAGCAGAATCTCCGTCAGATGGGCATCGGACTCGACGTATTCCTCGCGTTTGCGGCGCGTTACTTTATAGAGCGGGGGCTGGGCGATGTAGATATAGCCATGTTCAATCAGTTGCGGCATCTGGCGGTAGAAGAACGTCAACAGCAGCGTCCGAATGTGTGCGCCATCGACATCGGCGTCGGTCATGATGATGATTTTGTGGTAGCGCGCCTTTTCAATGTTGAAGTCGTCCAAGCCGATACCGGTTCCGATGGCGGTAATCATGGTTCGGATTTCGTCGTTGGCGAGCACCTTGTCGAGGCGCGCCTTCTGGACGTTGATGACTTTGCCCTTCACGGGAAGGATCGCCTGATACTCGCGCTCGCGGCCTTGCTTGGCAGAGCCGCCGGCAGAGTCCCCTTCCACAATAAAGAGTTCAGTGCGGGCCGGGTCGCGGCAGGAGCAGTCGGCCAGCTTTCCGGGCAGGCCGCCGCTTTCGAGCGCACCTTTTTTCCGCGCGAGATCGCGCGCCTTACGGGCGGCGTTGCGGGCCTGCGCCGCCACCACGGCCTTGTCGATAATCGTGCGGGCAACCTGCGGGTTTTCCTCGAAATAGTTGCCCAGCTCCTCGTTGACGATCTGCTGGACAATGCCTTCCACCTCGCCGTTGCCGAGCTTGGTCTTGGTTTGCCCTTCGAACTGCGGATCGGGGAGCTTGACGCTGAGAACGGCGGTCAAGCCCTCGCGGATATCATCGCCGCCCATTCCGTCTTTTTCGTCCTTGATCAGCTTGTTGTTCTTGGCGTAGGCGTTGACCGTGCGGGTGAGTGCGGAGCGGAAGCCGGAAAGGTGCGTGCCGCCCTCGATGGTGTTAATGTTGTTGGCGAAGGTGAAGATGGTTTCGCTGTAGGCATCGGAATACTGCATGGCGATTTCGACCACCACATTATCCTTCTCGCGCTCGAAGTAAATCACGTCGGGATGCATTGGCGACTTGTTGCGATTGAGGTGCTGGATAAACTCCTGGATACCGCCGTCGTACTTGAAGATTTCCTCACGTCCGGTGGCATCCTCTTTGAGCGTGATCTTGGTGCCGCGGTTGAGGAAGGCCATCTCGCGCAGGCGAGCGGTGAGGATATCCCACTGGAAGCCGGTTTCGTGCGTGAAGATGGTGTGGTCGGGCATGAAAGTAACCTTCGTGCCGGTTTCGTTCGTTGTACCAATGGTAACGAGCTCGGTGGTTTCCACGCCGCGCTCGAAGCGTTGGTGATGGATATGGCCATCGCGCTTAACCTCGACCTCCAACCATTCGGACAGGCCGTTCACGCAGGAGACCCCGACCCCGTGCAGACCGCCGGACACCTTATAGGTGTCGGAATCAAACTTACCGCCGGCGTGCAACACGGTCATAACAACGGTCACGGCAGGCTTGCCCTCGGTCGGGTGCATATCGACCGGAATGCCGCGCCCGTCATCCGTCACGGACAGCGAGCCGTCTTCGTTGATGCAGACCTCGACGTTGGAGCAATAGCCCGCGAGCGCCTCGTCGATCGAGTTGTCAACCACCTCGTATACGCAGTGGTGATAGCCGCGCGATCCGGTGTCGCCAATATACATGGCAGGACGTTTCCGGACGGCTTCAATGCCCTCCAGAACGGTAATATGGTCGGCACCGTAGCCTGCCGCATCGGGGTTGTCCGCCGCCGCATTATTGACGGCTTCTTCGGCATTCAGATCGTTTTTAGAGTCAGACATGGGCGTCTATTTCCTTTCAGTCAGATTAATCTGCGAACAATAGCAGAACCGGCGATTTCATAGCAACGGAAGAAGGGGGGAATTTGGAGAAATTTTAGCCTGAAAATGGCGGGGGGAACATGGGAGAAAGACATTATCCCCCCGTTCCTGTGCCTGCCTGGAATTGGGTTGCTGTATTACGAGCCAACCCCGGCCAAGCAATGGCTACGGCGATCCCGAAACCTGCATTTTATTTACCGACAGAGAGCGGAGGTCTTCCCAAAATGATGAAATAATCGGACGGGTACCGGCTTCGGACTGACGTCGGCTTCCGAGACACCGTTCTAGGCTCCGGCCTTTGCGTAGATCTCATCGATATTGCGCAGGGGATTGAATCCCCGCCATTTAGCGTCTTTCGGGCGTAGCATCAGGGTGGTATTGATCCGCCTTCTCCAATAGCCCTTGGGAATAGAACGGCAATTCATAGGCGAAGCCTGTTCCAATCAGAGAGAAAGCCATACTACCAATTATCCGCTACCGCTTGACGACAGGCACGTAGGGGCGGAGGTTTTCGCCGGTGTAGATCTGGCGGGGGCGTGAGATGCGCTGGTTGTGGCTGAGCATTTCGCGCCAGTTGGCGATCCAGCCGGGCATGCGTCCAATGGCAAACATCACCGTGAACATGTTCACCGGAATGCCGATCGCCTTCAACAAGATCCCGCTGTAGAAGTCCACGTTGGGATAAAGGTTGCGCTCGATAAAATATTCGTCGCTCAGGGCCACCTCTTCAAGTTCCCGGGCAATGTTGAGCAACGGATCGTCGATTTTCAGCGCCCGGAGAACATTGTCCACCTGCGTCTTGAGAATCCGGGCGCGGGGATCGAAGTTTTTGTAAACACGATGACCGAATCCCATCAGCTTGGTGTCGTTGGTCTTATCCTTAGCGGCATCGACATAGTCGCTCAATTTGATCCCGTTTTTATGGATATTTTCGAGCATGGCGATCACGGCGGCGTTGGCACCGCCGTGCAACGGCCCCCAGAGTGCCCCGACACCGGCCGCGACGGACGTGAAGAGGTTGACGTGCGAGCTGCCGGCAATGCGCACGGTGGAGGTGGAACAGTTTTGCTCGTGGTCGGTGTGCAGCAAAAAGAAAAGGTCGATCGCCTTTTCCACTTCCGGCTTGATCTCGTAGAGATCGAACGGGCGAGAAAACATCATATGCAGGAAGTTGCCGCAGTAGCTCACACTCGGGCTGGGCGCCATATAGGATTTTCCGCGGGAAGCACGGTAGCTCCACGCGGCAATCGTCCGGACTTTGGACATGATCTTGGCCACCGCCGTATCAAAGGCCTCGCCTTCATAGGTCGTCGTTAAAAGCTCGGGGTTGTAGCAGGCGAGCGTATTGAGCATCGACGAGAGGATCGCCATCGGTGGCGCCTGATCTGGAAAGCCCTCAAAGTGGCTCTTCATGGAGGTGTGCAACTCGGCCTCGTCGGCAATGCCGGCATCAAATTCGTTCAGCTCCTTCTGGGACGGAAGGTAGCCGTAGAGAACCAGATAGGCGGTTTCCAAAAAACTCGATTTCTCGGCCAACTCCTCGATGGCATAGCCCCGATAGCGAAGAATCCCCTTTTCGCCGTTGATGAAGGTGATGTCCGATTTGCAGGAACCCGTGTTGGCAAAGCCCGGATCGAGCGTGATCAGCCCCGTTTGGGCGCGCAGTTTTGTGATATCCAGCCCGACTTCGTTTTCCGTTCCAATCACGGCATCGAGTTCAACCTTCTTTCCGTCATAGTCCAATATTGCTTTTCCACTCATGATGCTTCTCCGCCTAGAATTGATGTTCCACTCATAATGCTTCTCCGCCTAGAATTGATTTTACGGTGCGCCCGATATCCGCCGGGGATTCAACCACGGCAATGCCGCACTCGGCCATTAGCTTTTTCTTTGCCGCCGCCGACTCGTCCGCGCCAGAAACAATCGCTCCCGCGTGCCCCATGCGCCGACCGGGTGGTGCCGTTTGTCCAGCGATGAATCCAACGACCGGCTTGCTCATGTTGTCCTTGGCGTACTGCACCGCCTCGATCTCCATCGAGCCGCCGATCTCGCCGATCAGGACAATCGCCTCGGTTTCCGGATCGGCCTCGAACATTTCGAGCAGTTCCTTCATTGTGGTTCCAATGATGGGATCGCCGCCAATGCCGATACAGGTCGACTGTCCCAGCCCTTCTGCGCACAACTGGTGCATCGCTTCGTAGGTCAGGGTTCCTGATTTCGAGATCACACCCACCGATCCCTTCTTCGCGATGAAACCGGGCATGATGCCCACCTTGGCTTCGTCCGGCGTCAGAATGCCGGGGCAGTTGGGGCCGATAAAGCGCGAGCCAGTCCTCTCGACGAATGCCTTCACCTCGACCATCTGCGCAATAGGAATCCCTTCCGTGATGCAGACAACCAGTTCGATGCCCGCCGCGGCGGCCTCCATGATTGCATCGGCCGCGAACGGCGGCGGCACAAAAATCAACGATACGTTTGCGCCGGTCTCGGCACGCGCCTCGGCACAACTGTTGAAAACCGGAACCGCACCTTCGAGCGCGGATTGCCCGCCCTTGCCCGGCGTGACGCCGCCCACGATGTTGCCACCATATTCCAGACATTGAGCCGCGTGAAAGCTCCCTTCGGAACCCGTGATTCCCTGCACAACAATCCTTGAATCCCTATCCACTAAAATCGCCATAATTCAACCTTGTTTTTGCAGCTTTCACAACCTTGTTTGCGGCATCCTCGAAGGAGTCCGCGGAAATAATCGATACGCCGGAATTGGCCAGCAAATCCTTCGCCACGCCGGCGTTGGTTCCCTCCAGCCGTACCACCACAGGAACCTTTAGGTCGAGCTCCTTGACCGCCTCGATAATACCGTTGGCGATGCGGTCGCACCGGACGATCCCGCCGAAGATATTGATCAGCACCGCCTTCACGTTTTCATCGGCAAGGATGATGCGGAAACCGTTCTTCACCGTTTCGACATTTGCGCCGCCGCCGACGTCGAGAAAGTTGGCCGGCGATCCGCCGACCTGCTTGATGATGTCCATCGTCGACATCGCCAGCCCCGCGCCGTTGACCATGCAACCGACGGTGCCGTCGAGCTTGATATAGTTGAGGTTGTATTTCCCCGCCTCGACCTCGGCAGGATCCTCCTCGTCGAGGTCGCGCATTTCGGCCACATCGGGATGCAGGTAGAGCGCGTTGTCGTCGAAATTGATTTTTGCGTCGAGTGCCACCAGGTCGCCTTGCCCGGTCAGGACTAGCGGATTGATCTCCACGATGGAGCAGTCAAGTTCGCGGTAGAGTTGGTACAGCTTCTGGAAAATGCCGGGGGCTTGTTTGGCCGCCTGGCCTTCCAGCCCCAGCGCCGCTACCAGTCTGCGCGCTTGGAATGGGCGAAGTCCAAACCCCGGAACAATCGCCTGCTTGACGATCTTTTCCGGCGAGGTCTTGGCGATCTCCTCGATCTCCACGCCGCCCTCGGACGAAACCATGAAGACATCCATTCCCGTGGCGCGGTCGAGCGTGATGGCCGCGTAGAACTCCTGCTTGATATCGAGTGCCGGCGTAATCATCACTTTCTTCACCAGCTTTCCCTCGGCGCCGGTCTGGTGCGTGACGAGCACCATGCCCAGAATGTTCCGGATGTTTTCGAGCGCACTGGCGCGGTTGGGCGAAAACTTGACGCCGCCACCCTTGCCGCGACCGCCCGTATGCACCTGCGCCTTGATGACGAATTGTTCCGTATCCAATTCCGAGGCCACCTGTTCAATCGCCGCCTCGGCCTGCGCCAGATCCCCGATGGTTGTCCCACCCGGGATTGGAACGCCGTAGCGCTTCAGCAGCTCGTTGGCTTGGTATTCGTGTATTTTCATAGGCTGTAATCCGTACCGAGTAATTCGTAATTTTCTAAATCCATGACCTGTTCGTTTTCGTTGCCGAGCAATTACGCATTACTCACTTACGAGTTACGTCTCCATTCTTTTCAACCTGTTCCACGGTGTCGTGGATGAAGCGCAGGATCTGGCGGACGGTGACCAGCCCGAAGCCGCCGTCCTTCAGCCGGATCGGCACGTGGCGGTGCCCGCTGATGGAGAGGATGTTGATCACATCGCCGATGGAGTTTGTCTCATCCATGATTTCGTAGATCGGCCGCATGATCGCGGAGATCGGCAGGCGGTCGCGGTCGATGGAGGTGAGTACCACGTTCTGGATGATGTCGCGTTCGGAGAGGACCCCATAAAGCCGCTTCTCGTCGCCGACGAGAATGCACTCGATCCGGTTCGCCGTAAAGTTGGCGATGGCCGTCGATATGCTGGCGCGCGGCGAGAGCATCTTGACGCGCTTGTAGTCGTAGTCGTAGAAGATTTTCCCGATGGTGGTTTTGAGGCTGGCGGTGAGCGGGTCGGTGGATTTAAGCAGGTCGCGCACTCGCTCGTCCATGACTCGCGACTCGTCGGAAAACTGCACGCGGATGCCGCTGGAGCGCTTGATTTTCTTCCCACCGCCGGAAACCGTCCAATATTCGGAACCGCGCAGCAGCGCCTGCAGGTTGCGCCGCCCCTTCGAGGCCGTCACTTCCTTGATTTGCTCTTCGAGCGCCTGCTCGTACACAGGCTTTTTCGCCGCGTGGAAGATGCCGACGGGGGTCGGGAAGTCGGGGTGGGCCATGTCGGTGAGCATGGCAACATAGACCGGGTCTTCGCTGAAGATGTCGTGCACCACCAGGTCTTTCTTGGTAATGCCCTGTTCGCCGATCATCACCACTTCGGGCTTGGTGCCCTTGAGGATGATTCCCTTGTTGCGCTTTTCGCCAAAGATAAGTGGCTTGCCCTGTTCAAGGTAGAGCAGTCGATCCTCACGGCAGGAGCGGTCGGAAACATCCTTCCACGCATCCTTGTTGAAGATCACGCAGCTCTGGAGGATTTCGACAAACGCGGTTCCGGCATGTTTCGCGCCTTCCAGCAGCACCCCGGTGACATGCTTGGGATCGGTATCGACCGCGCGCGCCACGAAAGTCGCCTCGGAGGCCAGCGCAATGCGCAGCGGATTGAGCGGCTCTTCAAGCACGCCGTATGGACTCGTCTTGGTGATCTGCCCCTTTTCGGAGGTCGGACTGTACTGCCCCTTCGTCAGGCCGTAGATCTTGTTGTTGAGCAGAATAATGTTCATGTCGAGGTTGCGGCGCAGCGCATGGACGAGGTGGTTGCCACCGATGCTCAAGCCGTCGCCGTCGCCGGTGATGACCCAGACCGACAGCTCCGGGTTGGCGACCTTCACGCCGGTCGCGATCGTCGGCGCGCGCCCGTGGATGGAGTGGAACCCATAGGTATCGAGATAGTACGGAAAGCGGCTGGAGCAGCCGATGCCGCTCACAAACACAAATTTTTCCTTCGGGATGCCAAGCTGCGGCAGCACGTTCTGCACGGCGTTGAGCACCGAGTAGTCGCCGCATCCCGGGCACCAGCGCACCTCCGACGACGAGACGAAATCCTTGCGGGTCAACAGTTTGTTTTTCTTTTCCATGATCGCTCCCATGCCCTACAAATATTTTCCGATTTGCTCCACCAGTTCCGAGATCAGGAACGCGCGCCCCTTGACCTTGCTGATGGGTTTCACGTCGACCAGGTATTTAGCGCGCAGCACCAGCGAAAGCTGGCCGAGATTCATCTCGGGCGCGACGACGTGGTCGAATTGCTTCATCAGCTCGCCGAGGTTTTTCGGGAGCGGGTTGAGGTGGCGCAGGTGCACATGGCTCACGGCCTTCCCCTCGGCGTGCAGCCGCTCGACGGCCATGGCAATGGCGCCGCGCGTGCTACCCCAGCCCACCACGAGCACCTTGCCGCTCTCTTCGCCCATCACCTTGGCAGGCGGCAGGTCTTCCGCCAGCCGCTCGACTTTCTCCGCGCGGAGTCGGCACATCTTTTCGTGGTTGTCGGCATCGTAGCTCACCACGCCGTCCTCGGTTTTTTCGAGGCCGCCGATGCGGTGCTCGAACCCCGGGCGGCCGGGGATGGCCAGGCGGCGTGCCAGCGTTTTCGGGTCGCGCCGGTACGGCACGTATTCCTCACCCACCTTGATGGGTTCAATGGAGAGATCCGGGAGATCGGTCACGGTCGGAATCTTCCAAGGTTCGGAACCGTTGGCCAGATAGGTGTCGGTCAGCATAATGACGGGCGTGCGGTATTTCAGCGCCAGCCGAGCCGCCTCGACGGCGGTGTCGAAGCAGTCCGCCGGGGAGTCGGCGGCCACCACGATCACGGGGGATTCGCCGTTGCGGCCGTAGAGCGATTGCAGCAGGTCGGCCTGCTCGGTCTTGGTCGGTAGCCCGGTGCTCGGGCCGGCGCGTTGCACGTTCACGATTACGAGCGGCAGCTCGGTGATGACGGCGAGGCCCAGCGCCTCGGACTTGAGGCAAAGCCCCGGCCCGCTGGTGGTTGTTACGCCGAGTGCGCCCGCGAAGGAGGCACCGATCGCCACGCCGATGGCGGCGATCTCGTCCTCGGCCTGGACGGTCTTGACATTAAAGTTCCGATGCTTGGAAAGCGTTTCGAGGATCGGGGTCGCCGGGGTGATCGGATAGCTGCCGAGCACGAGGTCGCGCCAGCTGTTTTCCGAAGCGGCGATCAACCCGAGCGCCGTTGCCTCGTTGCCGGTAATCTTGCGGTAGATGCCGTCTTCGAGCGCACGCTGCTGGATGGTGTACTGCGGAATGTCGATGTCCTTGTTTTCACCAACAATATATCCGGCCTTCAGCGCCAGGCTGTTGGCATCGGCGACGAACGGCAGATGTTCGCGCCATTTGGATTCGACCCACTCCAACGTCGCGTCGAGTGGGCGGGAAAAGACCCAGTAGGTGATGCCCAGCGCAAAGAAGTTCTTGCTGCGCGACTTAAGCGCGGGCTTGAGCGGCAGCTCCTTGAGCGTCTCGACAACCAAGGCGTTGATATCCACCTTCAGCACGCGGAACTCGTCTTCGAGCGCCGGGTCGTCGAGCGGGTTGGTTTCGTACGCCGCCTTCTTCAGGTTGGCCGGAGTGAAGTTGCCGGTATTGATGATCAGCAGCCCCTTGGGTTCGAGCTCCTTGAGGTTCACCTTCAGTGCAGCGGGATTCATCACAACGAGCGCGTCGGCCTTGTCGCCGGGTGTCATCACATGCCGACTACCGAAGTGGACCTGGAAACCGGATACGCCGGGCAGCGAGCCGGCCGGCGCGCGGATCTCCGACGGGAAGTCGGGGAAGGTGACGATTGCGTCGCCGAGCAGTGCGCTGGCGTCGGAGAAAAGCTCGCCGACGGTCTGCATGCCGTCGCCAGAGTCCCCGGCAAAGCGGACGACAACGGACTCTTTTTCAATCAAGGTGGATTTTTTTTCGGCCATGGCTATTCTCCGGAAACGGTCGGTGCAATCAGGCTGCTGTCGGGTGGAAGGTTCATGACTTGCAGCGGCAGGTGTTCGCTGATGAAGGTCATCAATCCGCGCACGGACAAAATGCCTTCGACGGTCTCGCCGGTCAGGATCGGCAGGTGGCGGAAACGGTTGGAGTGGAAGATTTCCAGCGCCTCCTGAACCGTCAGCGCGGGTGTCGCGGAGGCGGGGTTCTTGGTCATGATCTCATCGACGGGGGTGTCGCCCGAAAGCGTCGATCCGACAAATTCATGCATCAGGTCGCCGTTGCTCAGGATGCCAACCAGCTTTTTCTTGGCGTCGACCACCAGCACGCAGCCGATCTGGTTGTATTTCATCTCCTTCACCGCATCGATGATCGACGTACCGGTTTTGACTACAGCCGGTTGCTGCAGGTCGACCTTGCCGATCGGTTCCGCCCAAAAGGTTTCTTTTTTGCGTTTTGTCATGGGGTTTCCTTATTGCGTAATGCGTGACGATTGAGGCGTGATTTCTTTCGCGCGGTCACGCCTCACTTTTCACTCATCAGACTCGCCTTGATAAATTCCCGGTTGAGGCGCGCGATATTTTTCACGTCGATGCCTTTGGGGCAGGCGACGGCGCACTCGTATTCGTTGGAGCAGTTGCCGAAGCCGAGCTCGTCCATTTTGTTCACCATGTTCGTGGCGCGCTGCGCCCGTTCGGGATGGCCCTGCGGCAGGAGGGCGTATTGGCTGACCTTCGCCGCCGTGAAGAGCATGGCCGAGCCGTTCGGGCAGGCCGCCACGCACGCGCCGCAACCGATGCACTGGGCCGCATCCATCGAAGCTTCGGCGAGCGCCCGCTTGATCGGGGTCGTTGCGGCTTCCGGTGCGTTGCCGGTCTTGACGTCCACATAGCCGCCCTCGCAGATGATGGCATCGAGGCCGCTGCGGTCGACGATCAGATCCTTGAGCACCTGAAAGGGTTTGGCGCGGAAGGGTTCGATCACGATCTGGTCGTTGTTCTTAAACTTGCGCATGTGGAGCTGGCAAAGCGTAGTGCGCTCATGCGAGCCATGCGTCTTGCCGTTGACCACCGCGCCGCAGCATCCGCAGATTCCCTCGCGGCAGTCGTCCTCAAATGCGATCGGTTCGATCCCGCTGAGCGTTAGCCCCTCGTTCACGATATCCATCATTTCAAGGAACGAGGCCTCGGTATCGATATCCTGCGCCTGGTAGATTTTAAACTCGCCCTCTTCGCCTTGGTTCTGGCGCCAGACCTTCAGTGTTACATTAATTTTTTCCGCCATCTTCTTTCTCCTACAAGTCTAAAGCCCAATGCCTAAGGCCTATTTATACGACCTCTGGCTTAGTTTAACCTCTTCAAACACCAGCTCCTCCTTGTGGAGCAGCGGTTCGTTTTCCAGACCTTGGAACTCCCAGGCGGCAACATAGGCAAACTCATCGTCGTTGCGCAGCGCCTCGCCTTCGTCCGTCTGGCTCTCCTCGCGGAAGTGGCCGCCGCACGACTCGGCGCGGTCGAGCGCATCCTTCACCATCAACTCGGCAAACTCCATGAAGTCGGCCACGCGGTTGGCTTTTTCCAGCGCTTGGTTTAGGTCGGCGGCGGAGCCGAGCACGTTGACGTCTTTCCAGAACGCCTCGCGGATCTGTGGAATCTTTTCGAGGGCCTCCTTCAGCGCTTTGGCGTTGCGCCCCATGCCGCAGTTTTCCCAAAGTAGCTGGCCGAGTTCGCGGTGGAAGTCGTCGACGGTGCGGCTACCGTTGACGGCCAGCAGTTTGTCGAGCTTGCCCTGTGCTTCGGCTTCGGCTTCGGCGAAGGCGGCGTGGTCGGTTCCAACCTTTGGAATTTCGGCGGAGGCGAGGTAGTCGTTGATGGTGTTCGGCAGCACGAAGTAGCCATCGGCCAGCCCCTGCATGAGCGCGCTCGCGCCGAGGCGGTTGGCGCCGTGGTCGGAAAAGTTGACTTCGCCGAGGGCATAGAGGCCGGGCACGGAGGTCATGAGGTTGTAGTCCACCCACAGGCCGCCCATGGTATAGTGGACGGCGGGGAAGATCCGCATCGGGGTGGTGTATGGATCTTCGTCGGTGATGCGCTCGTACATCTCGAACAGGTTTCCGTATTTGGACTCGATCACGTCTTTGCCCAACCGCTTGATCGCGTCGGCAAAGTCGAGGTAGACGGCGTTGCCGGTCGAGCCGACTCCGCGGCCTTCGTCGCACACCTGCTTGGCGTTGCGCGACGCAAGGTCGCGCGGGACGAGGTTTCCAAAGCTTGGATATTTTCGTTCGAGGTAGTAGTCGCGCTCCTCCTCGGGAATATCGTTGGCGGGGCGGTTGTCGCCCTTGGCCTTGGGCACCCAGATACGGCCGTCGTTGCGGAGGCTTTCGCTCATAAGGGTGAGTTTGGATTGGTATTCGCCGTGCATCGGGATGCAGGTGGGGTGGATCTGCGTGTAGCAGGGGTTGGCGAAGGCCGCGCCTTTCTTATAGGCGCGCCACGCGGCGCTGGCGTTGCAGGCCATCGCGTTGGTGGAGAGGAAGTAGACGTTGCCATAGCCGCCGGTGGCGAGCACGACGGCATCGGCCACATGGCGGGTCAGCTCGCCAGTGACGAGGTTGCGGGAAATGATGCCGCGCGCCTGACCGTCGATGACGACGACGTCGAGCACTTCGGAGCGGACGTGCATGGTGACGCCGCCCTTTTTGATCTCCTTGGAGAGCGCGCCGTAGGCGCCGATCAGGAGCTGCTGGCCGGTTTGGCCGCGGGCGTAGAACGTGCGGGAAACCTGTGCACCGCCAAAGGAGCGGTTGTCGAGGTAGCCACCATATTCGCGCGCAAACGGAATGCCCTGCGCGACGCAGTGGTCGATGATCTGGTTGCTAACCTCGGCGAGGCGGTAGACGTTGGCCTCGCGCGAGCGGAAGTCGCCGCCCTTGACGGTGTCGTGGAAGAGGCGGAAGACGGAGTCGCCGTCGTTGGGATAGTTTTTCGCGGCGTTGATGCCGCCCTGCGCGGCGATCGAGTGCGCGCGGCGCGGGCTGTCGGAATAGGTGAAGGCCTCCACAACATAGCCGAGCTCGGCCATCGTTGCGGCGGCCGATGCGCCGGCCAGTCCGGTGCCGACCACGATCACCGAGTGCTTCCGCTTATTGGAAGGATTGACCAGCTTGACGTTAAATTTGTGGTTGGTCCACTTTTCGGCCATCGGGCCATCGGGAATTTTGGAATCAAGTTTCATGAGGGTTCCTCTAGTAGAAAAGATAGGCGCGGATCGGGATGATGGCGAAGGTGCCCGCCATGCCGATGGCGACGAGCATGCTGATGAGTTTAATCTTGCTTCCCTTGCGCGGAATGTAGAGGCCGTAGGTTTGCAACGTACTCTGTAGCGCATGGCTGAGGTGGAATCCGACCGCCACCATGAAGAGGAGATAGAATAGCACCTCGCCGGTGTGCTGGAACTGGGCGTAGACCATGCCGTAGACATCGTTCACCACGTGGCCATTCAGGTAGATCTGCTCCTTGGGCGCCGCGATCGTGAAGTCGAGCAGATGCTTGACGATGAACAGGAAAATCATCCCGCCGGAATAGGGCATCAGCCTTGCCGCCAGCGACCGCTCCGGCGTTGACTTGAGCGAGTGGCGCTTGTCGCGGGCGCGCCAGTTGGCCAGTGTTACGCGAGTGGCCGCTTCCATGTGGACGATGATCGACACGAGCATCAGCACCTCGATCCCGATCACGATCGGAACGAGCTGGTGCAGGTGAGCGGCGTAGGAGTTGAATAGATCCGGCCCGAATAGGAACAGGATATTTCCGCCCATGTGCGGGATCAGGAAGAGGAGGAACATGATCAGCCCGGAGGTTGCCAGCACCACCTTTTGGCCGATCGAGGAAAAAAACGTCTGCTTAACATTCATGCATGTATCCCCTTCAGTAACACTCATTCCAACATATATACATTAGTATGCCTATAACAATTAAAGGTATTTGGAAATCGATTTGTTCACATTTCTTTCACAAGCCGTCCTGCATCATACCTCACGCTTAATTTTAGGAAGATTATAAATCCTTAATGTTCATTCATCAAGCCCCCCCTTCATTTTATTCAGATCCCGTCCAAATTCCCTGCCAAGGGTTCCGTTTCCCATAAAATTCCCAATAAGAGCCCTATTCAAGCGGGAAACACTCGCTGCGGTTCAAGATTGATTTGTTTCGGAGTGCGGTCATAATCAGGTGCTTAACCGTAAAAGGAGATGATACACATGGCTAAGATCGACAACCTGAAACTCGAAAACCTCGATACACTTTTCCCGGAATCCTTTAGCAAGGAACAAATCGCGGAAGGAAAAACCCTCTTTCTTAAAGAAGTGGCCGATACCATGCACCGCTTCTACGGCGGCAAGATGCAAACCATCCCAAAGGCCGGGCTCTACGGCTTCAACTGGTTCAACGTCTGGTACACCCCCGGCGTTTCCAAGGTGTCCACCACCATCCGCGACGATCCCGACTCCTCGTTCGAGCTCTCCAACCGCGGCAACCTCATCGCCGTAGTTTCCGATTCCACCCGCGTGTTAGGCGACGGCGACTGCGGCCCCTCCGGCGGCCTCGGTGTGATGGAGGGAAAAGCCTTCCTCATGAAATACCTCGGCGGCGTCGATTCCATCGCCCTCTGCATCGATTCCCGCGATGAAAACGGGAAGCATGACCCCAAGAAAATCATCGAATTCGTCAAAATGCTCGCCCCCTCCGTCGGCGGCGTCAACCTCGAAGACATTGCCCAGCCCAACTGCTTCGAAGTACTCGATACCCTGCGCGATGCCTGCGATATCCCCGTCTGGCACGACGACGCGCAGGGTACCGGCTGCGTCACCCTCGCCGGACTCATCAATGCCGTGAAAGTTGCTGGGAAGGAAATGGGCGACGTCAAAATCGCCATGCTCGGCGCGGGGGCCTCCAACACCACCATCGCCAGCCTCATCATCCAGGCCGGCGGCGATCCCCAGAAAATCATCATGTGCGACTCCAAAGGCGGGCTGCACACCGACCGCGCCGACATCGAAGCCGACAAGGCCTTCTACAAAAAATGGGATCTCTGCCAGCGCACCAACCCTGGAAAGATTAACTCCATCGAAGAAGCCATGGAAGGCGCCGACGTTTTAATTGCCCTCTCCCGCCCCGGCCCCGACACCGTCAAAAAAGAGTGGATCGAAAAGATGGGCGAAAAAGCCATCGTCTTCGTCTGCGCCAATCCCGTGCCGGAAATCTATCCCTACGCCGCCAAGGAAGCCGGCGCTTACATCGTCGCCACCGGCCGTGGCGACTTCCCCAACCAGGTCAACAATTCGCTCTGCTTCCCCGGTCTGCTCAAAGGCGCGCTACTGGTGAAAGCCAGGAAGATTACCGACAAAATGGCCATCGCCGCCGCCCACGCCATCGCCGAGACTGCCGAAAAGAACGGGCTATCCCCCGACTACATCTGCCCCAACATGGATGAAGTCGAAACCTTCCGCAACGTCGCCCGCGCCGTCGCCATGCAGGCGCAGGAAGACGGCGTTGCCCGTGTCGAAATGACCGGTGACGAAGTCTATGAACAGGCCAAGCAGGACATCGCCGAAGCCCGCGACCTCACCCAGCACCTCATCGACGAAAAATACATCAAAGAGCCAACAACGGACATGCTCGAAGAAGCCTTGGAGAAGGCCATCGCACAAGTGGGGTAATACATAAGGGATTCTTGTGACCAGAAAACACCAAGATAATAGAATTAATGCCATTGTTTTGGGTGTAGTGTGTTTAGTGGCAATAACTGCCACGGCCTATTTGTCTTACACATTTTATTCGTCTTATTCAGGCTGAAAAGTTGGATGCTAAACAACTGACCTCTGAGAACCTTCAGATATCGACATTGCTGGATGAATCACGGATAGCACTGGCCGCAGGCAATTTGGATATGGCGGCGGAAAAGGTACAGACGGCACTGACGCTGTCGGCCAACCATCCGGAATCGCAGATCGTTTTAATGCAGGTTGAAAAAGCAAGTGAGCATAGGACGCGGGGAATGGAGTCTGAATATTAGACCTTCCAAGACCTGAAAACCTGAATGGTGCTCAGTGGCTCTGAGGGGCCCCACTACATCTCTCCCCTCGGAACAGGTCAGCCCGAGAATTGTAGCATTTGAAAAAGGGCTACTTCGGTATTCATTTTTTGACTTTCATTTGAGACCGTATCCGCGACTCAAGATGCATCCCAACACCTCTATTCGAAACAACCTGCTGGCGATTACGGCTTGCCTGCTGTGGGCGACGCCGTTTGTGTTCGTTAAGTTTACGCTGGAATATCTTCCGCCGCTGACGGTGGCGGGGTTGCGCTTTCTTCTGGCGGGACTGATCCAGCTTCCGTTCTGCAAGTCGCCGCTCGGCCCCTTCCGGTTGCTGCGCCGTGAAACGGGTACCGTCCTACTGGTCAGCCTGACCCAAACCGCTCTGCTCTACGCGGGATTCTTCTATGCCTTGACGCTGGTACGCGGGGCGCAGGCGGCCATCGTTATCGGCTCCGGCCCGCTGGTCTCGGCGCTGGCCGCGCACGTTTCCATGCATGATGACAAGCTGACCCGCCAGACCATGGTCAGCATCGTGCTCGGCATGGCCGGGATCGTGACCATCAGCCTGGCAGCAAAGCCGTGGGAACCGGTTGGCCTGCGCGAGTTTTTCGGAATAATGATCCTGCTATCCGGTTCCGTCGTTTCTGCAGCAGGGAACATCGTTGTGGCGAAAAAGCGCGGAACCCTCCCGGTGGTCGAGCTCAACAGCATTCAGATGCTGATCGGCGGCGGCGTGCTTCTGCTCTGTGCGCTGCCGCTTGAAGGCGCTCCGGCCCTGAACCAGCCGACCGGCTTCTACGGCGCGCTACTATGGCTCAGCTTTGTCTCCGCCGCCGCGTTCGGCATCTGGTTCCACCTACTCGGTCACATGAAGGTTTCCCGGCTCAATATCTGGAAGTTCCTGATCCCGCTCGTCGGCGCCCTGCTGAGCTGGATCCTCATTCCCGGAGAATCCCCCGACCCGCTTTCCCTCTTCGGCATGACCCTCATTATCGGAGGGCTCGTCTATTCCCAGCAAAAAGGTAGTGAATAACCCGTAGATCCGCGAATCCCGCCCTGCTTTGCCTTGCCTTCGCCAACCCCGGTAGCCGTGGTGTGTCGTCTCTTTTCCTTTTCATGAGGTTGGATGAATCCGAATCGAAAAAACAACCATGCTTCGGTTTATCGGAATAAAGGGAGGTTGCTGCTGTCAATATGGCATATTTATTGCTTCCCTTCCATTCTACTAAGCAACACTTGCAACAGAATAAATGAAGGGGGCATCAGATGTCTAAACAGAAGAAACCGACCTTTGTAGATGACGGATATGAGATTAACAATGGGTGTCGAATCCGACAGATTGAAATAGTCGGTGGATTCCATTTCTACCAAGTCACCCTGCAGAGGATCTCCGGAAAACCAATTCGGCGGAGCTTCATCAATGCGAAGCATGCTCGTTCGTTTGCGGAGAAAGTCGGGAGGAAAGGCGCTGATGGTGGAATAAACGCTTTAGGAGTCATCGTTCCGGGGCGCCTGGATGCTGTTAAAGAAACAGTGCTAGGCCTGGTTAATGCAGGCCTCCGCAAAGTAGCCGCCCATCTCTACGCAACTCATAATGCCTCTACCGCCGGCATCGGGACATTGGTCGAGGAGTTCATTGCGGAGAAGCAGGAGCGGACTGATCGCGGCAAATTGCTACCGGCATCGCTTGTCGATACCAAACACTTTTTGAAGCGCTTCTCCAAAGAATTCGGACATCGGGCGGTAGGTACGGTTACCCCCGGTGAGATGGATGGGTTTTTCGACGAGGTGAACGGGGCTACAAACCGGCGGTTGCATCGACTCCACGTTTCTGTATTTTTTACCTGGGTGGTAGCCCAGAAACAACTCTCTTTCAGTCCGATCGGGCCAACCTTTGTGAATGATGGATATGAGATTAACACTGGGTGTCGAATCCGACGGATTGAAATAGCCAACGGATTCCATTACTACCAAGTCACCCTGCAGAGGATCTCCGGCAACCCTATTCGCAAGAGCTTCATCACTGCGAATCAAGCCCGTTCGTTTGCGGGAAAAATCGGGGTTAAAAGCACTGGCGACGGGGAAAAGATTCTGCACTTCATCGATCCGCAGCGCATTCATGCCGTTAAAGCATCAATACTGAACCTGGTTAATGCAAGCTCCCGCAAAGCCGCTTAGTGCAGGCCTCCCGGAAAGGCCAAGCCGGCAATCATTGCCGGAGGGTTGTTTCTTGCAACGCTCGGCTGAACTATTCATGGCGCAGTACAAACTGTAGCACAATATCAGCTAGGTTATTCCACGAGCGGTCTGCTGCTGGTTGCCACCCCGACGGGCACACAGGTTCTTCTGGGTAGCAGTTTGACTCCTTGCTCGACCGGGAACAAACCCGCTGGGTAAAGTTTAACTGAAGCGGGATTGCCTGCCGGGCAGTGGTGCGTATAGTCCGCGCATCTACGGCAAACTTGGCAATTGCCGAATATAGGTTGAACCCGGAAAGATCCGATGACCCTGGAAGCCTTGCACAATTTATTCCTGAACCAGCCGCTGGTGGTTTTGTTTGCCTTGATTTCAACCGGGCTACTGTTGGGCGGCGTGAAGGTGAAGGGCATCAACCTCGGAAGTTCGGGCGTGTTGTTCACGGCGTTGCTGGCTGGGCACCTGGGCTATTCGATTCCCGCAGGCGTGGGCACCCTTGGCTTGGTGCTGTTTGTCTACTGCGTCGGCATCGGTGCAGGCGACCGCTTTTTTACATCACTGGCGCGCGAGGGGGCGGCGCTGGCCAAGCTGGCGCTGCTGATTGTGGTACTGGGCGCGGCAATGACCTGGATAGGCGCAATCCTGCTCGATATCCCGGCCGGGCTGGCGACGGGCATCTTTGCGGGCGCACTGACGAGCACGCCGGCACTGGCTGCCGCGACCGAAGGCCTGGCGGCGAAGGGCGGCGCGGATGCGGTGAGTATCGGCTACGGCATTGCCTATCCATTCGGCGTGATTGGCGTGGTGCTGTTCGTACAGGTGCTGCCGCGCATCCTGAAAATTAATCTCGACTCCATCACGGACAGCCCCGACAGCAAGCGCGACAACCGGGTGGAAAATGTGTTGGTGGAGGTGACCAATCCCACCTTGTTCGGACAGCGCATCTCGGAGTCGGGCGTGACCAACTTTAATGCCTGCCAGATCTGCCGCATCTATTCAGGCGGCAGTCTCGTTCCCCTTCAGTACGACGACCCGTTCGAGGAAAACCAGATTCTGCTGCTGGTCGGCCGCAGCAGTGAACTGAAAATTGCCATCGATCTGATCGGCAAGCGCAGCGACCGAAAACTTCCGAAGGACGTTGAAAACGAACGGCAGAGCCTAGTCGTCACTTCCACGATCTTCATCGGCCAAAAACTGGGCGATGTGGCGCCGTTGCGGAACTATGGAGTGGTCGTCACCCGCATCACCCGCCTAGGACTCACCTTCGTTCCGAACGCCAACACCGTTATTGAGCGGCACGACCATTTTACCTGTGTCGGTCGGGTTGATGATTTGAAAAGGTTTTCGACGGCCGTGGGGCATCGTAGCAGCGCGATCGATGCAACTTGCCTGCTCTCCCTTTCGGTCGGCCTGACGCTCGGCATTGTACTGGGCATGCTTCCATTCGGGCTGCCGGGCGGAACCCCAATCACCCTGGGATTGGCAGGCGGCCCCCTGTTCGTGGCATTGGTTCTCGGGCATTTTGGAAAAATCGGCCCGATTTTCGGCTTTATCCCGCGCCAGACCCGCATGCTTTTGCAAGAGCTGGGACTCGTCTTCTTTTTGGCGAACGCTGGCGTGCGCGGCGGCGGCGCACTGATGGTCACGTTGCAGGAGCATGGCTTTGGGCTCTTTGCCTTGGGCATCTGCATTTCCGTGCTTCCGCTGATTGCGGCGTGGCCAGTTGCAACGCGTTTCTTCAGAATGACTCCGCTGCAGGCACTTGGCGGAATCTGCGGCGGCATGACCTCCACGCCCGCCCTGGGCGCACTCACCTCGAAAACCGATTCGCAAACACCGGTCACCAGCTATGTCTCCGCATACCCCGTCGCCCTCATTTTTATGATCATTATCGCGAAAGTGCTAATCAAGCTGATCGCATAACTCCTCTCCAGCCACCCGAGGACTTTCGATCCGGGTTTTCATCCTCCTTCCGCGCGGTTGAAATACTATTTCGAAGGGAAAGGCTGGGCTACTTTGCTGAAAATGCCGAGGCCGATTTCGCCTGGATAGGGTTCTCTAATTACTGACCGGCACCCTCAAAATCCGTATCCAGATACAACGCTTCGACCTTGTCCCGCGCCCACTGCGTTTTACGCAGGAACTTCAGGCTCGATTTAATACTGGGCTCCCAGTTGAAGCAGCGGATGTCGATCTCGCGTCCCAGCTCATCCCAACCATAGTGCTTCACCAGTTGCGTCAGCAGGCTTTCCAGCGTAATGCCGTGCAGTGGATTGTTGGGTTGCTCAGCCATAAAGGGCATTCCCTCTTTAACCCCCGTCGAAAGGGGTTTAATCCGCCTGGGCATCCTCTGCCGAAACCGGGGAGCCCTCTTTTTTGTGGTGGGCGGCAAGCAGGTCGTCCAGTGGCAGATCGGTTAGCTCGGTCAGGGTGTTGAACAGTTTGTTCATCACCCAGATCATAACGACCATGCAGGGCACGAGCACCACGACGTGGCTGAGGCCCGTCATTTTTCCCAGCTCGGCGGTAAAGGCCTCGGTGCCGGGTTCACTTTTCAACACGATCTTGGCGAGCGCATAGTTGAGCCCGGCGGAAAGGAACATTGAAGAGGCAAATCCCCAGGTCAGGCCGACGAGCCGCTTTTCAAAAACGATTTCGTTCCCCTTTTCCTTAAGGGCCTCCTTCAGCCGCTCCACATCGAAAAGCGCCTCGGTCATCATGATTTTCTTAATGAGCGGGAACGGGGTCTTGAGCGAACCAATGATGGCCAGGCCGAGCAGCAGCGGGATGGCGGCTTCCTTTATGGCGATGTATTCGGGCGGCAGCTTGAGGATCCCGAATACACCGGTCAGCGTCACGCTTACAACGCCGATGATGGACATGAAGTCCGCCTTCCGATCCTTGATGAGCGTCCGCAGCCCATAGCCGATAGGAAAAAGCAGGCCTACGACCAGTGCCCAGACCGGGCCGAGATATTTTTCCTTGCTTAGCAGGGTTAGAATCGCGACGGGAACAACAACGTTGATGACAATGCTCACCAGCGGATTATCCTGCTTGTGTTTTGCTTCGTCCATACAGCCTCCGTAAAAGGGAAGAGGTCTACCCTTCCTTCGGCGTGAAGACAACAGAATTCGGCGCGCAGCTGGTGGTTCGCCCCCTATTGGAGCGGTTTGCGGAGCTGGAAACCGACGAAGCATACATCGTCGGTAAATTTTTTGTCTCTGGCAAAGGCAAGGGCATCGCCCTCCAGCCCCTGGAAGATGTCAGCCAACGAATCGCCGACCAGACTTTGCGCGGAATCGAGCAAGCGCTTTGCGCCATAGGCATCGTCAAGCGAGTTTTCAACGGTGCAGAGACCGTCGGTATAGAGCACCACTGCATCGCCCGGTTCGGCTTGGAATTCAATGGAGGAGTAGGCAACGTCAGCTTGCTCTGCCAGCGCCGGGTCACAAGATGCATGGTCGTCGCACAGCCAATTGGCTCCGTTCCCTTGCCGGAAGAGAATGGGTAGCGGGTGCCCGGCACTTGCAAAACAGGCTTTCCCGGAGACGGTATCGAGCACGAGATAGCAGGCGGTGATGCTGAGAAGGGTTTCCTCATGGCACACCAATGGAATGAGCAACTCGTTCATGCGCGAAAGGTATGCGCCGGGCTCGAGCCCCAGCGGGGTGATCTCCTGCACAATTCCACGAATGAGTGCTGTTCCAAGCGCGGATCGCACGCCCACACCCCGCACGTCACACAGAAATATGCCGACTTCGAAACCCGAAACCCGGTGGACGGAACAATAATCGCCGCCCACATCGCTGCACACCTTGAAGTGATGGAGAAACTCAACGCAACGCTCTTCAGGCGCGGCTCCCTCGGGAAAGACGGGGTAGCTGGAGGGGGAAAAGGTTTCTTGCAAATCACCCGCCATACGGAAATCGTCCTCCATCTCCTCCTTGATGCGCCGCATCTCTTCGGCGGCCTCTTGCGCATGCAACTCGGCCTCCTTGTGCTCGGTGATATCGCGCGATATGCCGAAGGTGCCGCTGATCTCGCCCGCCTTGTTCTTTAGCGGCATTTTGGTGCTGGAAACCCAGGTGGCGCTGCCGTCCGGCCAGGTTTCCTTTTCCTCGATGCCACGGAGTGGCTCACCGGTTTCGATAATCCTCTGCTCATCGGCAAAGGCCTGTTCAGCGTGCTCCTTGGTAAAGACATCGAAGTCGCTACAGCCCTTGACGACATCGGTAGACTCCCATCCATGCTTATCGGCACAGGCTTTGTTAATCATGATGAAGCGCGATTGCCCATCCTTGAAGTAGATGGCATCCGGCATGTTATCCATGAGGTTTTTAAGCAGATATCCGGATCCAAGGGGTTTTGAAGCCATGGTATTTCTCCTACATGGGGTTGCGGAACGTAAAGCCAACGAGGCAGACATCATCGTTGAATTCTTCTTTTCCGGAAAAATTGACCGACGCGCCAATCAGTGCTGGGAAAAGCTCGCCCAAAGACAGGTGCCCGATCTGGCCTGCGGCGGCGAGCAAACGATCTTCGCCAAACTCTTCGCCCTCCGGCGATTCCGCCTCATAGAGTCCGTCAGTATACATCACCACGCTATCGCCGGGCCGGATTGCCCTTTCCAGCGTTTGATATTCGGCATTCTCGGCAACGGCAAGGGCCGGACCGCGTAGCGAGGCATCGTCCATCAACCACTGCGCCGAACCTTCCTGTCCCTGGAACAGCAGCGGGACAGGGTGGCCGGCGTTGGCAAAGCGTAGCGTTCCGGATGAAGCATCGAAAACCATGTAGCAGGCCGTGACGTAGAGGAACATGTCTTTCTGGCGCAGAATCGGCAGCAATAATTCATTCATACGGCCCAAATATTTCCCCGGATCTTTCTCCAATGCGGAGATCTCTTCGATCATCGCGCAGATAAGCGCCGTGCCGAGGGCGGCGCGCACGCCGTGCCCCATCACATCGCACAGGAAAATGCCCGCCTCGGTGTCGGACAGCCGGTGAATCGCACAGAAGTCGCCGCTAACGATTCCGCTTGCGCGGTAGTGATGGAGGAACTGGACCGCGCAATCATTCGTGTCTGCGGCCTTGAAGCAAGGGTAGGAACGCGGGAAAAAGGTTTTTTGCAGATCGCCCGCCATCTGGACATCCTCCTCCATCCGGTTTTTGATGTTGCGGATCTGCTCGTCGTAGTAGGCGGCACGCAGCTCCGTCTCCTTGTGGTCGGTGATGTCGCGCGATATGCCGAAGGTGCCAATGATCTCGCCATTTTCGTCCGTCAGTGGCATCTTGGTGGTCGAAACCCAGGTGATCCGCCCATCCGGCCACGTCTCCTTTTCCTCGATCTCGACAAGCGGCTCCCCGGTTTGGATAATGTGTTGCTCCTGTTCGTAGGCCTGACGGGCGTGCATTTCGGTAAAAAGGTCGAAATCCGATTTTCCGACGATGTCCTCGCACGAAATACCAAACCAATCGCAAACCGCCTTGTTGCCCATAATGAAGCGCGATTCGGCATCCTTGAAGTAGATGTTATCCGTCATGTTTTCCATGAGGTTTTGCAATAAAAAATCGCTGTCGTGCAAATCGCCGGGCATATCCATCTCCTCTATCGCATGCATTGTTAGGTCAGCCCCTCGAAAGCTTCAATGCAAAAGCCCATGAAACCACTCCCCTTTCCCGGGAGGTCTGCTACTCTGCGGCCATGGAAGAACGCATCATCAAACTCGAAACCCTTGCGGCCATGCAGGATGAAACCATCGGCAAGCTCAACGAAGAGCTTTTCCGGCAACAACAGGATATCGCCCGGTTGCAACGGCACATCGAGATGTTGGAAGGAAAGATCTCCGAACTCGGCGACCCGGAACCCGTCGCCGGGAACGAGCGGCCGCCGCACTATTGATTCCAAGATCGGTTCTTCACGGAAGTGCATACCTGCGGCGGCCCCGGGTTGGTTCCGCCTCTATGCCGGCGCCCTCCCCCGACAAGGGCATGAAGCGATATATTCAACACAGCACAAGTGACTTGCAGTATGGATATCCCCTCTATTCCCATCCCTTTAAATGTATGGAAACAGGGCGCTTTACGGCGAGAGCGCGGAGTTCCGAAACGTACTTGCCTGAAGAATCTACAAACTGAGAACAGGCATGAAATAGGGGCTATTTCAGCCTGTGAGTTTTAAAATGCGCTCCTTCTCCGTCTGCTGATTACGCTCATCCGTTAATCCAGCTTCTGGAGACCGCCCATGCAGGGTCGGAGGGCTTCGGGCAGGTCGATCGAGCCGTCGGCGTTCTGATTGTTTTCCATGATAGCGATCACGAGGCGCGGGAGCGCGACGCCGGAGCCGTTGATGGTATGGACGAAGGCGGTCTTGCCATCTTCGTTGCGGTAGCGAATGTTGGCGCGGCGCGCCTGGTAGTCGTTGAAGTTGCTGCATGAGGAAACCTCCAGCCACTTGTCCTGCGCGGGCGCCCACAGCTCAATGTCGTAGCACTTGGCGGCGCTGAAGCCAAGATCGCCGGTGCACAGTTCGATCACGCGATAGTGCAGGCCGAGCAATTGCAGAACCTTCTCCGCATCGAGCGTTAGCTTTTCGTGCTCCTCGGCAGAGGTTTCGGGCGTGGTGAACTTGACCATCTCCACCTTGTCGAACTGGTGCACGCGCAGCAGCCCGCGGGTATCCTTGCCCGCCGAGCCGGCTTCGCGGCGGAAGCAGGGCGTGTAGGCCGTATGCAGGATCGGCAACTCCTTGTCGAGAATCTCGTTACCGTACATGTTGGTGACGGGCACTTCCGCAGTGGGAATCGGGTAGAGGCCGTCGAGCGGGACGGCATACATGTCTTCCGCAAACTTGGGCAACTGGCCGGTACCGGTCATTGCCGTCTCGTTGCACATGAATGGCGGGGAAATCTCGGTGTAGCCATGCTCCTCGGTGTGAAGGTCGAGCATGAACTGAATCAGCGCGCGTTCGAGCTTCGCGCCCTTGCCTGTAAACAGCGGGAAGCCGGAGCCAGCGATTTTTGCGCCCCGCTCCAGATCGAATAGGCCAAGCTCTGCGCCCAGATCCCAGTGCATCTGCGGCTCGAAGTCGAAGATCTTCTTTTCGCCCCAGGAGCGAATGACCGGATTGTCGTTTTCATCCTTGCCAACGGGCGTGGTGTCGGACGGCATGTTGGGAACGTAGAGCAGGGCTTCGCGCAACTTGGCCTCGACCTCGCGCTGCTCCTCGTCGAACGCCGAAATCCGATCACCCATCTCGCGTACCTGCGTCTTGATGGCCTCGGGGTCCTTGCCTTCCTTGATCATCTGGCCAATGCTCTTGGACGTCTTGTTGCGCTCGGCCTTGAGCACCTCGGCCTCGGCGACGATTTCGCGGCGGCGGCCGTCGAGCGCCAGCACGGCATCAATGTCCACGTCGGCATTGCGATTCGCCATTGCAGCCTTCACGGCCTCAGTGTTTTCTCGAATAAAACGGATATCCAGCATTGTTCCATCCCCATTGGTTGAAAAAAAAGAGTCGCTATTATTCCCCCAATCCGAAAAATTTCACGAGTTCAAAATGAGGCGTAATTCGAAATGAATATTGAACCACGGAATACACTGAACACACGGAAAGCAAGAGTCGTGTTCGCAAGGTTCCGTGTATTCAGTGTATTCCGTGGTTAAAATGATTCGAGGCGAGATGATGGATTCAAAACAGTGGTTTGAGCGGGCGAAAAAAGTGATTCCCGGCGGCGTGAATAGTCCCGTCCGCGCCTTCAACGGAGTAGGCGGAACGCCCGTCTATTTCAAGTCCGGCAAGGGTGCAAAAGTCCAGACCGAAGACGGCACCGAGCTGGTCGACTTCTGCGGATCGTGGGGGCCGCTCATCCTCGGCCACGCCCGCGACGAAATCGTCGAGGCCGTCGCCAAAGCAGCGGCCGACGGGTTGAGCTTCGGCGCCAATACGGCCAAGGAGGCCGAGTTTGCCGAACTCATTTGCTCGCTGGTTCCAAGCATTGAAATGGTGCGCCTTGTCAGCTCCGGCACCGAGGCGGTCATGACCGCTGTCCGGCTAGCACGCGGCCATACCGGCCGCCGCAAGATTCTCAAGTTCGACGGCTGCTACCACGGCCACTCCGACTACCTGCTCGTCGCCTCCGGCAGCGGACTGCTCACCGGCGGCATCTCCTCGTCCGCCGGGGTGTCGCCCAGCGCCACCGAAGAGGTTTATGTTGCGCCCTACAACGACCTTGCCGCCGTGCAGGAAATCCTCAAGGCCAACGGCGACGAAATCGCCGCCATCATCGTTGAACCTATCGCTGGAAACATGGGGTTGGTCGAGCCGGCCGAAGGCTTCCTCGAAGGACTCCGCGCCGCCACCGCCGAATGCGGGACACTGCTCATCTTCGACGAAGTGATCAACGGCTTCCGCCTTGGTGCAACCACGTATGGGAACATGGCCGGCATCGCGCCCGACCTTACCACCCTCGGAAAAATCATGGGCGGCGGCATGCCCATCGGGGCGATTGGCGGCAGCACGGAAATCATGTCCAGTCTCGCGCCGCTCGGCCCCGTCTACCAGGCTGGCACACTCAGCGGGAACCCGGTGGCCGTCACCGCCGGAATGAAGACACTCGAACTGCTGCGCGATGAAAACCCCTATCCAAAAATGGAAGAGCTCGGCAAGCAGCTGGCCGAGGGCATCGGCCGCATCGCCGCTGAAAAGGGATTGGATCTGCACTGCGCCCAGCGCGGCGGCATGTTTACCCCGTTCTTCCGCAAGGATCCCGTCCGCAACCTCGATGATTCCAAGGCCTGCGACCAGCAGGCCCACGCGCGCTACTTCCACCACATGCTCGACTCCGGATTCTACACCCCGCCCAGCGCCTTCGAGCTCGCCTTCGTCTCCGCCGCCCACACCGAAGCCGATATCGGCGGCTTTCTCCAAGCCTTGGAGAAATTTTAAACACGAAGACACTAAGGACTCAAAGCAAGTACCTTCGTGGGCTTCGTGCCTGAAGCGAACTTGCGAGCGTTTAATTATGCATCCATGGGATGTCAGCCCAAAGGAAGCGGTCGAGACCCAACGGATCCATCCCGGAGCCGATTTCCGGTGATTGACAAGGGAAGAATCAGGTTCACTTCATGATCAAGGCAAGAAAAGCGTCTAAACCATCGGATAACTTTCTTTTCAATTTATTCTTCAAGGCTCGTCTTCTCAATACAGTTGCCTCGTGTCTCGCAACCATGTAATTCCAAATCATCTTGTTCAACAGGGTGTAGTGGTTTCGCAGCACTCCGGCGACTTTGCTTAGCGTCCTTTTGACGGTCTGCATTGTCTCGGATTCGTTTCCTGATGCGGAAGGTTTTGTGTTGTCTTCCTCTTCCATTGTAAAGGAATCGCACAGGTACCCACGCCCCATTGGGAAGAGGCTTCTTCCAACCAACCTTCGGTGACGGAATGTGCGTGCGCGGGCAATAAGTAAAACCATTGTACTGAGACCCATTAAACTAGCGGTCGCGGACTCCGGGATGGTCTCCAGCACCCAGTTCGAGTAGTCGGGCATTGAAACGGCAAACGTAGAAGTGTATGAGCCTCCGCTCCCCGAACGGGAGGTGTTTATGCCCGCCAGTTTCCATGTGCCACCATCGTTGTAGAAGGTTCCGCCGCCAGAATCCCCAATCCCCGTGCCGGCCTCGTAGGCTGTATCGCCCAAACCAAACTCCATCAGAAATCCATAGTTCATGGTATAGCCAACAGAACCGCCCGCATCGTATCTTTTAATTGATGTCCTATCAATTTCCTGACCCCCCCAGCGCTTGGTTCCCCTTCCGAACCTGCTGTCCGTCCAGAATGTTGAAAATACGCTCCCTGTGCTTCCGTAGCCCACCATGAGCGCCGAAAGCGGGACTTGCGGAACCAGCTCACCTGTAAAAAGGGGATAGTGCCCCGGCAAGGCTCTGTCATAGCGAATCAGGGCTAGGTCGGCCGAGTCATGGTAGACGACCTCCTGCTGGTTGTAGATGGTGCCATCGATAGACAATGTGCCGGATCCGGCATCGTCGGCCACGTGTGCCGCAGTCAGTATCCAAGAGCCGCCCACCGCCACGGCGGAGCTTCCCTTGTAGTAGTGGACATGGCTCCAGTCCAGTCCCGAAGGTGCGGCCTCTGCCACAGTGTAGTCCTGCACCGTGATGGCTGATGTCGAGGCAACCAAGCCTGCGAAACACAAAACAACGATCCTATGCATATTGACCTACCCCTAAATCTAAATGCGAGCCTGATCATCGTGCGGGATTTGCGCAAAGTCAACCTCGTGCAGAATGCCTGTATGGGCAAAAAAACAGGGCCATGGAAATGGCCCTGAATCGACAAACGTTTGCTACTCAGTCAGACACAACCCTTCTGCGAGCAAATGCAATGATAATTCCTGCGCTACCGATTAAAACGAGCGAGGCCGGTTCGGGAATGACATCGTCATCGTTGCGGAAGGTTTCGCTACCATCCCCATCTATGGAGATGACATGAAGAGCCACATGTACCAAGCCGTCATCTACCAGCGTTGAAAAAGACGCACTGCTGTCATAGCTCAACTCTATCGCTAGATATTCGCCCGGATCAATGCCGGTGCTGGCAGGAGGCGGCAATGCGCTGGCGGCGGCAACCGTGACAGACCACCAATATTCAAACTCCTCCCAGCCAGGCGGGGCAACATTGCTGGGGTCATCTACTTCCAGTATTTCAAACGCGACCCCTTCGGAACCTGTCATGGAGTCTATGCTTAGGCCGAGATCCTGTAGATCCGTTCCAAAGTAGATGGTTTTCACCGTGGCGGGCATGCCATCGGCATTGTTTGTGAATATAACGCTGGATCCCATGTCGCTGGCATCCATCCGCAGTTGGCTTTCGAGCGCATCCCCGTACGGAGTATTGGTTGTTATGTTATGGAACCCAAATAACCCCGCTTGAGTAGACAATGCCACTAAAAGCACAACAGAACACGTTAATATACGTTTCATTTCCTTCCCTCTCTTCCTCAATATACTTTCTTCGTTTGCCGAGTCAGTCCGGCAATTGAACGGGAAAGAATGTACCACGAGACGGGGCGGTTGTATATACCACTTAAGGCGTATAGGCATTTTATGCTAAAAATAAATCTTGCCTTTACATAATTGTTTTCCCGTGATCACTGCTGTCCCAACGTTTGAGCGAGTGATCGACATAAGATGCTTAATATGAGTTTGTTGCAACTAAAAATTACCCTATCCGACTTGAATCGGATTTCGGGATATGATCGCGCCCTTTTACGGAGGGCGAACGATGTATTCCGGAGCAACGGTCTTTTCCCAGTTGATGCAGCAACTTCCATGGTGGCGATTTCAAATTTCCCGATCTCGAAGCGACAGTCTACGCCTTGGATTCGAGCACGATCGATCTTTGCATGACGCTCTTTCCTTGGGCGCATTTCCGGCGGACGAAAAGCGCCGTGAAGATGCACACGCTACTCAATCTTTGCGGCAATATCCCCGAGTTCATCCTGATAACAGAGGGGAACGTGCACGATGTGAATGTTCTCGACCACATCATCCCGTTGCCGGGAGCCTACTATGTGATGGACAGAGCCTACCTCGATTTCGAGCGGCTCTACACGCTGCATACGCTCAAAGCCTATTTCGTCACCCGTGCCAAAAAGAACTTTCAGTTTCGCCGCCGATATTCGCACCCCGTGGATCGAAGCCTTTTTCGGCACCAGCGCGAACGCGGTCAAAACACAGATTTGGGTAGCCATCTGCGTTTACCTACTCGTGGCCATCACAAAGAAGCGGCTGAAAACCGACCGCTCACTCTACACAATTCTACAGATTCTGAGTGTGTCCGTTTTCGAGAAAACGCCGCTATTACAGGCCTTTCAGGGAGCGGATCACTCAATCGCAGGGGGCAACTTCTGCAACCAGTTGTCGCTGTGGGACTAATATTGGGACACTAGTGGTCTTTAATCTATAATTAACCTGCGGCGAACAAATGAACCTAAGATTACCATAATCCCAATCAGACTGATCGATACCGGTTCTGGAATGGGTGCGGAAACATAGAGATCCCACATATTGACCTGGGTGGTAGCGTCAATGACCCCATCTTGGTCGGTATCCATCTGATTCCAGCTATGCACCCACATTGGAACAATGCCGTGCGGGGTGCCTGAAGCCACTTCAAACCAGAACCCATTCATGGTAGTGGGGGCACCCCCGTTTGGCGAACCCACGCCTTCTCCGCCAAATGGGTCGGGAGGATTCGGCCGTATATCCCATTCCCAGTTTCCGGCGCCGGCAAAGCCGTTCACAATCCAAGGGTTGCCCGTCACCGGGTCGTTCGGAGTCCCCATGAGTCCGGTTGGAACACCGTAAAGGTTCACGATGTTGAATCCGCTCACCCCGTTGACGCCCACTCCCGCAGCACCCGCATAGGCCAGCGGAACATTCCCCGAATCATAGTCCAGATTGCTGATCGTGTAGACATAGCGATCCATGCCCGGAGTGACATATGAATGAGAAATAGGATCGTACTGGATTACGTCTTCCTCGATCTTCAACGCCAAGGCACCCGTCGGAGTCCCGTGGATTGTTGGAGCGCCAGGATTGGCATTACGGATTGTCGTCGCGATACTGTTGATGTTGTCGTATACGACTATCCTTCCGTCGTCGAAGTAGCTAAATATATCGGAATATATTACCGTCCCCTGAACGTTTCCTGCGAAGACAATCAATACAGCTCCGACTACACCCCAACGGAATAAGCATCTTACAGTTTTCATTTTGTTTCCCCTCCTCTTTTCTCCTTGCCAAGTTAGTTCGGCAATCAGGTCGAATAGAATGTACCCCGAAATCGGGAGGTCGTATATACCACTTAAGGCGTAGGTGTTTTACGTAATAAAAACAAACCATGCCTTTACATAATTATTTTTTCATGATACTTAATAAAGAGGAGGCGGGGCGAATTAATTAATGTTTGCTGTTTTCTATTCGTCGCCTTCTTTGAAGGGGTAGATCGTGAAGACGGAAAGCTATTTTAGTCGGCTCCCCCATGTGGATATCGAACAGGCGGTGGAGCTCTGCGCGGAGTTGCATTGCGCCGAGCCCGAGGAATCCTTCATCCACCATTCCCATGCCACCCTAAACCAAGCATTCAACAACATTCGTTTTTCGGTGGAAGTCTACCGGTTGAAACCATTCCGGCTCAGGGAGCAGGAAATCCACACCCCTGACTATGACTACTGGAGCCCCCTGTTCAAGAAACACATTCTCGATCGTCCGGATGTCCAACATGTCATTGTCTTAACGGATTCCGACCGAGGCATGATACCCTTGGAATCCACATTAAAGGAGTTCCATTATTCCGCCCTCTACAATGAATTCCATGATCAGGTTCAGATGCCCTGCCAGCTGTGGATCGGAATACGCGACGGCAATGAACTGCTCAACTGCATCTATTCCCGCGAAAAAAAATGCACTGAAGAACAATTGGCTATGTTGTGCCTGATCCAATCCAATCTTGAAGCGGCATGGAAAACCTGGAAGCAAGCCCGTGCCCTGCAGCAGAAGCTGAATCTACTCAAAGGCTCAACCTTCCGGTCGAAGGGAGAAAAAGCTATTGCGGCTCAAATCCGCAAAGCGCTTGAATCCCTTACCGCCCGCCAACGCGATGTGGTGGAACAGGTAGCGTTAGGCAAGGATAACCAACAGATCGCCGACGAGCTGGAAATTTCCGTCCTGACGGTAAAAAAGCATCTCCAAGCCATTTTCCAAACATTGGAAGTCCATCACCGCACCGAACTCGCCGCCAAATGGCACGATGCCTATTTCATACACCTGCCCTGACCACAAGATCTGCATTGGGCAAACAGAGCCTATGCGTGCAGGAGGATCTTGTCGACACGGGCGATTTCGAAAGTACGTCGGGGGCGGGGCGAGAGGTTGGCGATGGACATGGAAACGCCTTCGTCCTGCGTGGCCTTCTTGAGGGCAATAAGGAAACCGAGGCCGGAACTATCGATGAAGTCGAGCTGGGCGGCGTCGACCGAAACCGTCTTGAGGATACCTTGCTCCTTCAATTCGTGATGAACAAATTCGGCTTGTTTCTCGAAATCCGGCAGCGTTGCGGCAGTCAGTTCCATCGGCAGATCCAGGGTCAGCAAGCCCTCTTCATAGACCGTTCTCCCGTCGCGATGCTGGGTCAAATTCCGGATGATGGAGACCAGTTCATCCATGCGGGTGGCGGTATCGAAATAGTCGGTCAGCCGGCAGGTATCGAGCAGGCGCCGCACCTTGGGCCGGGGGGCGTAGAGAATCAGGCGTGTTCCCTTTGCCCGGCACCGTTTGTTCACTTCCAGCAACGCGCCTATCTCCAGACTGTCGAGCCACGGAACCGGGTGGATGTCGAGGATAATGTTGTTCGCTGCGGCGGCACCCAGCCCTTCAACAAATTGCCGGGCGGCATCCTCGGACTCCAGTTTTTGGAATTGCTCCACAATTGCGCCAAGGCTTTCGAGCTGCTCCACGGCGGCCTGATCCAGAAGATGGAATCCACCGGGCTTGTCGGGCATCCGGCGGATTATCCGCATTTGGCGGCTGGCGGACAATAGAAAGCGCGTGTTGGCCACATAGCGGGCAAATAATCGCTTGGGGTCGAGGCACATGCGCCAAAACCATTCGAGATGCAGCTTTTGCAGCCAAACCGGTGCCCGCTTTTGCTTGCCGGTGATGAAGTCGAGCGATCCACCCACCCCGATTGAAACCGGTACGTTCCAGCCGCGCACATGCATGCTGATGAATTTATCCTGCTTCGGTACCCCCAGCGCAACAAACAAGAGATCTGGTCGGGCACGTTCGAGACGTTGCAGAATGTCCCGGTGATCCATCTCCAAAAGCGGGGAGAAGGACGGGGAATAGGTTCCCGCAACCTTCAACTTCGGGAAGCGGGCTTTCAGAACATCCAAGGCCTCCGTTGCCACGCCATCGGCCGAACCGAGGCCGTAAACGCTGAGTCCCTCCAGCGCGGCACGCTCCGCCAGCATCGGCACGAGATCGCTGCCCGTCACCCGGTTTTTCAGGCGGGGACCGAAGAACGGCGAAAGCTTCACGACTGAAAACCCATCGGCGATCACCAAGTCGGCATCGATCAGCAAACGTTGCAGTTCGGGATCGCGCCATGCTTTTGTCACAAAATCAAGATTGGCCGTGGCAATGTTGGCCGGCCGACCGGAGCGAATCCGTTCAATAACCCACTCAACCGCCTCATCGAAGTCCACGTTGTGAAACGGAACCCCGAAGATCGCCAGTGGGACAGGAGCTGGATCATGGTTATCCATATCGAACAAATATTACCGCCCAGTGCCGGAAGATACAAGTTTTCCAGTACTTGAAAGTGCTTCCGCCGACCGGTCGGTAACGGCACGAAGGGAGGGGTAATCCCTGCTTGAGGGGTGAGAGGAAATGCAGTAGGTTGCCTCCTCGTTTTACAATCCCGGAAAATACCATGAATTTGATTTTGAAAAAACTACTCGGCTCCAAGAACGAGCGCGACCTGAAAAAGATGCGCCCGCTAGTTGATCGGATCAACGCTCTCGACGAGGAATACAAGGCGCTGAGCGACGAACAACTACAGGCCAAGACGGATGAATTCCGCAACCGCCTGCAGAACGGCGAGACGCTCGAAGAGGTCGAATGCGAAGCCTTCGCGGTGGTCAAGAACGCGGCACGGCGCCTGTGCGGGACAACGGTCGAGGTTTGCGGCCACCCGACTGATTGGGAAATGGTGCATTTTGATGTGCAGCTCGTTGGTGGCCTGGCGATCCACAAGGGCATGATCGCCGAGATGGCGACGGGCGAAGGCAAGACCCTCGTCGCCACCCTTCCGGTCTACCTCAATGCGCTGGCCGACAAGGGCGCGCATGTGATCACCACCTCCGACTACCATTCGCAACGCGACTCCGAATGGATGGGGCACCTCTACGCCTGGCTCGGCCTCAGTGTCGGCTGCCTTAAGAACATGATGCCCCCACCCGAGCGGCGCGAAATGTATTTGCGCGACATCACCTACGGCACCAACTCCGAGTTCGGCTTCGACTACCTGCGCGACAACATGGCCTATAGCCGCGAAGACATGGTGCAGCAGAAGGGCCACAACTTTGCCATCGTCGACGAAATCGACTCGATCCTCATCGACGAGGCGCGCACCCCGTTGATTATTTCCGGCCCAGCGCCCTATTCCTCAACGCAGTACAGCGAACTGCAACCCGCTGCATCGCGCCTCGTACGCCGCCAGCGCGATCTCTGCACACGTCTGCTCACAGATGCCAAGAAGCTGCTCGAGCAAGACGAGGAGTACGAAGCCTCGCTGAAGATGTATCAGGTGTTCGAGGGCATGCCCAAGAACAAGCAGCTCATGCACATGAAGGAGGATGTGAAATACCGCAAGCTCCTCGAAAAAACGCAGATGGAAATGTTCAAGAAGGAGCGCGAGACCCAGGCGCGCGATCTCCGGCAGGAGCTCTTCTTCACCATCGATGAAAAGGGCCATGATGCCGGGCTGACGGAAAAGGGTTGCTCCGAGCTCAACCCGAAAGATCCCGAAATGTATGTCTTGCCCGACATGGTTACGGCCATGTCCGAACTCGACGGCAACACCAACCTCTCGCCCGAGGAGCTCATGGAGAAGCGCCGGGCCATCCAGGAGGAGTTTGCCCTGCGCAATGAACGCGTCCACGCGGTCGACCAGCTGATCCGTGCCTATAGCGTCTACGAAAAGGATGTCGACTATGTGGTGCAGGACAACCAAGTTGTGATCGTCGACGAGCATACCGGTCGCCTAATGGCTGGTCGCCGCTGGAGCGATGGACTGCACCAGGCCGTCGAAGCAAAGGAAGGCGTGAAGATCGAGCGCGAAACGCAGACACTCGCCACCATCACCATCCAGAACTATTTCCGCATGTACGACAAGCTCTCCGGCATGACCGGTACCGCCGAAACGGAAGCCGACGAGTTCCACCAGATCTACAAGCTCGACGTGATGGTGATCCCGACCAACCGCCCCGTGCGGCGCGTCGACCTCAACGACCAGATCTACAAGACCCAGCGCGAAAAATTCAAGGCGGTCATCGACGACATCAAGGCCGCGAATGCGCGCAAGCAGCCGATACTCGTCGGCACCGTCGCCGTGGAGACCTCGGAAGTCCTCAGCCGCATGCTGCGGCGCGAAAACATCGTCCACAACGTACTCAACGCCAAAAACCACGCCCGCGAGGCCGAGATCGTGGCCAACGCCGGCCAGCCCGGCGCGGTAACCATCGCCACCAACATGGCCGGCCGCGGCACGGATATCAAGCTGGGCAAAAGCGTGGTCTATCTGGATGACAAGGATGTCAAATCGAAGACGCTCTCGCTTGAAACCAAGATCGACGGAACCCCGCTGCGCAAGCTACTTGAAGAAAAGCCCTGCGGCCTCTACGTCATTGCCTCCGAGCGCCACGAATCGCGGCGCATCGACCGCCAGTTGCGCGGGCGTTGTGCGCGCCAGGGCGACCCCGGCGTATCGCGCTTCTACGTCTCGCTCGAAGACAACCTGATGCGCCTATTCGGCTCCGACCGCATCTCCAGCATCATGGAAAAACTTGGCATCGAGGAAGGCGAGGTGCTGGAGCACCCATGGCTGAACAAGTCGATCGAAACCGCCCAGCGGCGCGTCGAGCAGCAAAACTTTTCCATCCGCAAGCGCACGCTTGAATATGACGACGTGATGAACAAGCAGCGCGAGAAGATCTATGGGTTCCGCTCCGAAACCCTGCAAAGCGAAGATACCCGCGGCCAGCTCTACTATGCCGTCGAGGAAATCATTGCCAGCCGCGCCATCGATGCCGTGGATTCCAAGAGCGAGGCTGGCATCAAGGAGTTTGTCATGTGGGCCAACACCACCTTCCCGCTCGGCCTGCACGAAAAAGACCTGCCGGAGGAAAAAACGGTCGACAACCTGATCGACCTCGTGCTCGATCGCGTAAAACAGGCCTACGACCTCAAGGCTCGCCACGAAGATCCCGAAGCCCTTCAACGCCTGGAACAGCATTTGATCCTGCAGGCGGTCGATGAGCACTGGCAGGAATACCTGCGCAGCATGGACGGCCTGCGCGAAGGCATCGGTCTGCGGGCCTACGGGCAGCGCGACCCGATCGTCGAGTACAAGCGCGAGGCCTACAACCTCTTCATGGATCTGATGGACCGCATCTACGAGGAAATCGCGAATGCCATGTTCCGCTCCGCCACCTCGGCGGGTGCCATGGAGGAGTTTTTCCAATCGCTCTCCGGCATGCAGGTGCACAATGAGGTCTCCGCTCTCGCGGCGGCCGCCGCACAAGCCGGGGCACAACAGCGCGCCTCCATGCCAGGCGGCGCGCCACCGCCTGGCATGGAGGCGCCAAAACCCGCCACCCCCATCCGCCGCGACGTTCCAAAAGTCGGCCGCAACGACCCCTGCCCCTGCGGTAGCGGTCGCAAATACAAGAAATGCTGCGGCTCGGAATAGATAAGCAGAACAACGCATGGGCATGCCGTTGTATTTGCCGACGGTGCTGGCTTCCGAATTTGGAATAAAACAAGCCGTCATCGATCTCCCGCTACACAACTTTAAGGTTCTTCCCTTCAACCGCTCCCTGCCTTCATCCTGATATTATTTTACACCCCCATGAATATTCCCGAAACCATTCACGAAACGATTGACCGGAACGGGTTGATTCCCAATGGCGCGAAGGTGGTCGCCGGGGTGTCGGGCGGGGCGGATTCGGTCGCATTGCTGCGGGCACTGCATCAACTCGGTATTCCCTGTACCGTCGCGCACATGAACCATCAACTGCGCGGGGACGAATCCGAGGCCGATGAGCGGTTTGTGCGCGAACTGGCCGGTGAACTGAACCGCCCCGTCGTTGTGAAAAGTGTGGCGGTGCGCGAACTGGCCGAAAACTCCGGATTATCGATCGAGATGGCCGCACGGCAGGCGCGGCATGATTTCTTTGCGGAATTCGAGGATTCCGTTATTGCCCTCGCCCACCATGCGGACGATCAGGCCGAAACCTTCATTCTCAAGCTCGCACGCGGCGCGGGATCCGAGGGGCTGGGCGGCATGCCCTGCTCCCAGAAGATCGGACAGCTCCGACTGATCAGGCCGATGCTCAATATTCCACGGGAGGAAATCCTGCAATGGCTGGAAGAAAACCATTTCGGGTGGCGGGAAGATGCCAGCAATGCCGACGAGACGTTCCTGCGCAACCGCGTGCGGCACACCATCCTCCCCCTGCTGGAAAAGGAACTGAACCCGAATATCCGCGAGACGATCCGGCGGACAATGGATATTCTGCGCGAGGAGAATGCTTGGATGGAAGGTTTGCTAACGGGAACGAGCCTGCGGGACTCGTCTACATTGCCACTCGCGGCACGAAGGCGGGTGCTGCGCAAGTGGTTGTTCGAGCAAGGGGCGGAGACTGCTGATTTCGATGCAGTTGAAAAAATCCTGGCATTGGTGGATGCCGGCGAGGGTTCCACGGTTTTCGAGCTAAGCAAACGGCAACGCGTGGTGGTGGAATATGGAAACCCCCGGTTTGAGCATGTGGGGCAGGCATCCTTGCCTGCCCAAGGCAGACAGGGATGTCTGCCCCACGTTCGCTTAACAACCGAGAGGGGAACGGGCTGGCGAAAGGATCATGGGAAAGGTGCCGGCATTCTGCCGGCCGAGGCTTCGTTCGATGCGGATAAGGTCGGCGACTCGCCCATCGAGGTGCGCAGCTACCGGCTCGGCGACCGCATCGCCCCGATCGGAATGGAGGGCAGCCGCAAGCTTCAGGATATTTTCACCGATCAAAAGGTTCCGCGCGCACAGCGCCCCTCGATTCCGGTGGTGGTGTGCCGCGGTGAAATCATCTGGATCCCCGGCTACCGCACCGCCCGCGGCTGGGAGGTGGATGGCAAAAACGGCGTCGCGGTGCATGTCCGGGCTGAATAAATCGACAGGTTGTGTTCAACATGATTTACACTCGGTGTCCGGATCAGGCATTCGGCGGAATACCAGGATCGGGCCGAAATTGTCCTGCCCAGCAAGGATATCCTTATTGCAGTCGGCAGCTACAAGGACCTGCTCCTGCGTCTTGAGGGCACCCAAGGCATCATTGCGCGAATCTAGCATAATCCCACAAACCCCTGTCGGCGCAACGTCAGCAGGGCGTTTTTGTTTGAATGAAACCGCGCCGATTGACTCCAACTTTATCTCGTTATCACTATGTGGCGATGGTAGCTTTCGGCCTGTTTTTAAAGAAAGAAGCAACTATGGCAGACAATAACCAGCCCAAAAATCCCAAGACCGAAAAGCCAAAAAAGAAGGGGCCGCCACCCATGCCGATGCGCGGATTGGCCATCTCCTTCCTGATGATGGCCATTTTCCTGACGGTTCTACACCTGTTCTCCAATTCGTCCCAAAAGACCAACGAGCTTGAATACACCGACTTTGCGAGGAAGGTCAAGGACGGGCGGATCGCCAAGGTGGAGATTGCCAACGACGGCGCAGGCAACCACTACGTGACCGGCGAATCGAAGGATCTGAACGAGTCGGGAAACACCCAGTTCCGCACGGAAATCATCCTGACCGAAAAGTTGATGGGAATGTTGGAGGAAAACGGGGTACAGGTGAAGATCAAGCGTCCGAAAACCATGCTTATTTCGGTTCTGGCCAACATTGTCCCGTTCATCCTGATTTTCGGCATCATCTACTTTGTATTCATCCGCCAAATGAAAAATGCCGGACGCGGTGCCATGAGCTTTGGCAAGAGCCGCGCCAAGCTGCTGACGCAGGACAAGAACAAGATCACCTTCAAGGAGGTGGCCGGCGTCGACGAGGCGAAGGAGGAGCTACTGGAGATTGTTGAATTCCTGAAGGATCCGAAACAATTCCAGAGGCTGGGCGGCAAGATGCCGAAGGGCGTATTGCTTTCCGGAGCGCCGGGAACCGGCAAGACCCTGCTGGCCAAGGCGGTGGCGGGCGAGGCGGATGTGCCGTTCTTCACCATCAGCGGGTCGGACTTTGTCGAAATGTTTGTCGGCATCGGTGCCTCACGCGTGCGCGACATGTTTGAACAGGGGAAAAAAAATGCCCCCTGCATTATTTTTATCGATGAGATCGACGCCGTTGGCCGCAGCCGTTTCAGCGGCATCGGCGGCGGGCACGATGAGCGCGAGCAGACACTCAACGCCCTGCTGGTCGAGATGGACGGCTTTGATTCGCAGGAAGGCATTATCATCGTTGCTGCGACAAACCGGCCCGATGTACTCGACCCCGCCCTGCTGCGTCCCGGGCGCTTCGACCGTCAGGTGGTGGTCGACCTGCCGACCCTGGAGGGCCGCGAGCAAATCCTGAAGATCCACTCCCGCAACGTCCGCCTGTCGGACAAGGTCGACCTGAAGAAGTCGGCACGCGGCACTCCGGGCTTTTCGGGAGCCGATCTGGCAAACCTCGTGAACGAAGCCGCTTTGCTGGCCGCCCGCCGCAACGCGGAATTCGTGGAACAGAAGGATATGGAGGAGGCTCGCGACAAAGTGATGTGGGGCCGCGAGCGTCGCAGCCATGTGCTTGATTCGGAAGAGAAGGAACTGACGGCCTACCACGAGGCGGGACACGCCGTGGCAATGTACTACACGCCAGAATGCGAACCGATCCACAAGGTAACCATTATCCCGCGCGGCCGCGCGCTGGGCGCCACGATGCAGCTACCGGAGAAGGATCGCTACACGCAGTCGAAGAAACGGCTGGAAGCCGACCTCGTTTCGCTGATGGGTGGACGGGCGGCGGAGGAGCTGGTTTTCAGCGATGTCACCACCGGGGCTCACAACGATATCGAACGAGCCACCATGATTGCCCGGGCCATGGTCTGCGAATACGGTATGAGCCCACTTCTGGGGCCGCAAAACCTAGGCAACCACAACAAGCCGGTCTTTCTCGGGCAAGGCATCAGCGGGGCGCATGAACACAGCGAAAATACCGCGCAAAAGATCGACGAGGAAGTGCGGCGAATCCTGACCGAGACCTATGATGCCTGCATGAAGATATTGACGGACAATAAGGACAAGCTGGTCACCCTCTCCAAAATGCTGATCGAACGCGAAGTGCTGAATTTCGACGAAGTCGATTCCATCATGAAAACCGGGAACCTTCCGGCAAACAAGAAAGCCGAACCCAAGGCCGCGGAAGCCAAACCCCAAACCGCGGAAGCCGAACAGGAAAAACCGGACGCTGCAGACGGCTCCGCTTAGTGGTTTACATTTCCGCAGTTTGGAAATAAGCTCCGGAACATGAAATCCATGAAATATATTGCCGTGGTTGCATCGCTAGCCCTTCTCATGGGCTGTGCAACCACGTTCCGACCTTGGTTGCTCAGCGAAATCGAAGAGGGCATGGAGCGGGCGCAGGTTATCCGTATCCTGGGGGAGCCGGATTCCGCCGAAACGAAAAACGGGGCGGAGTTCCTGCATTATTCCTACAGAGAAGATTTCGCCCCACTACTTGCTGACAACTCGACCTATGCCTACGAGGCCAATCGTAGAGTCCGGGAACAGCAAATCCGAAAGAGCCTCAAGGAATACAGGTATGCCGTAAAGCTGGTTGACGGGAAGGTGCAGAGCTACAAAGAGCTGGTGGATTAGGGCAAATCCCCTAGTAGCGCCGGGTCTTTGGCATCATTTCCTCAACGAATGCATCCTCGCTTGTTGGATCGAAGCGGGATTGGTTTTTCTTTTTCCATTGCTGGAAGGTATCCGGTCGGCGGTATTCCTGTTTCGGTTCGCTGTAGCTACCCCATTGCTGTTGCCGTTGCTCGCGTTGCGTCTGATAGGGGCTTTTATATGGCACATAGCCACCCGTGTGCGGTTGCCGCTGCGAACCCGACCCATACGAGCGGTCGGTCGCTGATCCTGCTGCACGCGGGAATGAGCTTTGCCGCCGTTCCTGGTTAAAGGTTGGATCGAAGGTTTTCCCGCGCGACGGATCCTGCCCCGGGGGAGACCCAAAAGTCTGGGTCTCCTGTTGCGGGAAGCCCGGTCGCACGCCCTCGACGGAAGAGGCGCGGGGATCGTGCGGGTCGAATATTCCCTGCCTCGTCGAGTCGTAGCGGCCGGGTTGCTGCTCGGAGGAAGAGTCCTGGTTGCGCCAATTGAACCGGCTTTCGCGCTGCGAGCCGGTGGGCGAAGAGCCGCGTTTCTCCGTTCCCCAGTCCGTCCAATCGGTCTTCTTTGGTTCGTCTTTGAACCCCTTCGGGGCAAAGGGATCGTCCACGGCATATGGATCGTCCGGAGCAAAGGGATCGGCATACGGATCCTCCGCTTCAGGTTCTTCCGACAACAGCCAGTTCTGGTTTTCCACAAGCGGAACCGGTGGTGGCCGCACGGGTGGCGGCATCACCGCGCCCGGTTCCTGTCGCTCCAGATCCACCTGCGGCTCCTTGAACTTTTCGGAGGCGAGAACGTCCTCGTCTTCGGCAGATGCACCGGGAACTACCTCGTCGCTATAGGTAATATCCATGCGTTCCCGAAGATACTTGCGCGTGATGCGCCGCTTGCGCTCCTCCATGGTTTCCTCCCGCGCATTGACGCACAAAGGCACCAAATAGACGAAAAGCAATAGAATCTGGACGCTCCGTTTCATGATCGGTAAGCTACTTCTTGCATATCAGACCCGTCAACGCCGCAATACGTTTAAAGTTTCGGCGCGGAAAAGCCCCGTGCATGATTCGAAAATCCGTTCCTGCTCACCGTTCTACGGCCTCGGTGGCCTCAATATTTATGGAATGTCGAATTTTTAAGCATTCACCGGGTCGTATCGATGGCGTAGAGGTAGCGCTTGATCTTTTGTGTGGTGGTTTTCTCGAACTCCTCGAACCGAACCTCGATCTTGCGCGGACGCTTGTAGCCCGAAAGATCCGTAAGTTTTTCGCGGATATCCCCGTTCACTAGATCCTCGATTTGCTGGTCCGTCAGGCGCTTGCCCTCGCGATCCTCCATGGTATCGAACACCTCCTGGTTCGGCACGGCAATCAGGCCGACACGCTCGCCAGCGTCCTCGTTGGGCTCGCGATAGCCGAGCGCCAAGCATTCGAGCACATAATCGCTCTTCAGCACCTGCCGCTCCACCTCCTCGGGATAGATGTTCTTGCCTTCGCGGTTGACGATCAGGCTCTTCTTCCGGCCGCTGATGACGAGATAGCCTTTTTCATCGATGTGGCCGAGGTCCCCGGTGTAGTACCACCCATCTTTCAGCACCTTTTCGGTCTCTTCGGGGTTGTTGTAGTAGCCCGACATCACATTGTCGCCGCAAGCAATAATCTCCCCCGATCCCTTCTCATCGGGATCCGCAATCTTGATTTCAACCCCGGGAAGCGGAAGCCCCACCGTTCCAATCCTTGGAGCCGACATCGGATTGAGCGTCAGCACCGGCGCGGTTTCCGTGACGCCATAGCCCTCCACAATCCGAAACCCCAGCTTGCCCCAGCCCCGGAGCGTGGCGGGACTGATCGGCGCGCCGCCCGAAATAATCAGCCGCAACGAACCCCCCAGCCCCTTGTGGATCTTCCTGCCCACCACCTTGGACAGGCCAATGCGACACATGAGCTTCGCCGGTTTCTTTCCATTGATCCCGGCCTTGATGCGCCCGAGCATTTTTTCGAGCAGCAACGGTACGGCGATCAGAACCGTTGGCGAAGTCTCAGCCATGTTGGCTTGGATGGTTTTCAGGTTCTCGACCAAGCTCACCTGGCACTGAATATGGACGGGCAGAAGCAGCATCGTCGTGAAAGCGAACGAGTGGTGCAGCGGCAAGACCAGTATGAAATTATCGGTTTTACGGATATCGAGCTCGGCGGCAATACTCTCCACATTCGACATGAAGTTCCGGTGCGTCAGCACCGCGCCCTTCTGCCGACCCGTCGTCCCTGAGGTATAGATGAACGAGGCCGGCGAATCCTCCGCAAGCTTCCGTCTGCCATACGCCCGCGCCTCCGACATCGCTACATCGGTGATCTCGCGCCTCAACGACTCGTAGTCCCAGTGGCCGGCCGGAAGGGTGCCGTTGCCGGAATCAAGCACCACCACTTTCGCGTTGGCAAACGCATCCGCATTCTTCGCCGAACAAAACACCGCCGAAACACCGCAGTCGTGGAAGATATGCGACATTTCCATCTCGCGCAGCTTCACATCCATCGGCACGGCAATTGCGCCAATGCCCACAATGCCATAGTAGAGCTCGTACCACTCCGGCGAGTTTTCGAGAACGATCGCCACGCGATCACCCGCCTGCACCTCCAGCTTGGCCAGCATTTCCGACACCTGCCACGCCCGCCCGCACAGTTCCGAAAAAGTGCGCGTGCACCATGTGCCACCGCGCTTGTATTTCAGTGCCACCGCCTCCGGGCTCTCGTTCGCCGCCCGGGACAGGCTCTCATGGATCGTCATATTGCGCTCCCTTCAATATTGATGGATTTTGCCACACGCCATACCGCAGGGCAAATATTTCCGAGGATTGCGGCGTGTTAGTTTCACCTGTCATGACCTATTGCAACTCTCATGTAACAACTCAGAATTTCCACCCTTTGGAAACGAAAACCTCATCGAAGAGCGTAGGGGCGATGGGGCGACCGTCGCGGGTGAGTACGGCGAAGACCTGCGCCTCCAGCACCCGCTTGCCATCAGCCTTGCGGACGATGGCTTGGTCGAAAACAAAACGAAGGCGCCCCTGCTTGCGCATGCCAAGCTTGACAATAAATATGTCGCGCGGCCGAAGCGGCAACTTGTAGTCCATTTCGATACGGGTTACGACGGCGTCGATCCCGTCCGCGCAGAACTGGGCAAAGTCAATGCCGGTTGCTTGCAGAAATTCGTGGCGGGCGTGTTCGAGATAGTTTTGGTAGACGGCGTTGTTGACGATGCCCTGCAAATCGCACTCGTAGTCGCGCACCATCATTTCGGTTTCAAATACATAGCTCATGGGGGTTGCCTTAGGGGTCAGTCCTTTGATATTAGTGTTTTTTTCAACTCGAAGAGAGTTCCCTCGCTTGCCTTCTTCACATTCCCGACAAAAGTCGACACATTGCAGGAATGCCCACAATGCAAGTGCTCTGTTATCCACTGGTTGCTCACAATCGTACGAGATCGAAGATGCCACGCCATCACCTGCTTTTCCGGTGCGTTCTTCCGCATATCTTTCAGCGCATCGGACTCTATGCCGAGCACGGCCAACCCCTCGCTCAATAAGCGAGTGGCCGCCATCTCATCATGCAACCGCGCCTCTTCCCCGCTAAACGATTCTCTTTTACCGGTTTTACCAATCACCCCATCTAGCCGCTCCAACATTTCGGTACGAAATAGATGATCTCCAAAACACCAGCCCCGGCGAATCTTCGCCCATTGCGCATCCACGTCCCGAGGCGCATCGCTGCCCGCGATCTCTAGCACCCGCTTCTGCATCACCCGGCGGAAGCGCTCCCTACCGCCCCGATCATCCTCTAGCCCCAACGCACCCAGCGTGCGATCAACCGCCAGCCAATCGGGTCGCTTCGTCGGCTTGAAATAAAGCGGATAGCTACTCCACCGGTAATCCGTCAGCTTCCCCTCCCCAAGATCAAAAAGCTTCGCCCGCGCCGGGTTCAAATGAATATAGCTACTGGCCGTCGAAAAATACTCGCCCCCCGAACCATCCACCAACAACGCCTTGTAGCGCCCCTGCAGCAAATGCCCCCACAGCTTGTGCCGGGCATTGAACCGCTGCGTATACGTTCCCTGCAACCACTTCATACCCGCCACCAAATTCGGCTCCGGCGTCTCCAGCAACAAGTGATAGTGATTCCCCATCAAAACGAAGGCATGCACCAACCAACCGGTTTTTGTGCATGCCTCATCCAACGTATCGATAAACCTCTCGCAGTCCCTTTCATCCAGGAAAATCGCGTCCCCACGATTTCCTCGGCTCATGATATGATAAATCGCTCCCCGATACTCTATGCGTGGTTTTCTTGGCATCCCGAGAACCTATCCCAACTCCCCCGCCGCGTCAAACACTAATATAATAGGACTGACCCCTTTTCCAACACTAATATAATAGGACTGACCCCTTTTCTGGCTCTTTATAAAGTGTTACCTATGTACCCGGTATATCTGTTACCTATGTATCCGGTTCAGACCTTGCGCGAATGCATGAGATTCGCGGCAGGGGAGGTTTGTTCAAAACAGGGCGGATTTGCCATGTTTGCCGCCAAGCCTTGACAAAACCCCACTTTCCACTATACATTTTCTCATGAAGCCGCTCTTTAAAACGATCTTTCGGGGCGCGTGCCCCAATCGCCTAAAAAGCGATTTCCTATCAATTATGGTCGATGTATGTCCGTTGGCCTGAAAGGAGTTGGTAAATGAAAATTCTCACCCTAGTTTTTCTCTTGGTCGCAACAGGTTGCGCAGTAGATGAATCGGCCTTGATAAATCAGAAAAAGGGTGTAAATCGAAGCCAAGTTATTTGGAACTCGTACGGCACGTACGCCGGAGAACCTCGTAAAGGCAACGGTTTGGTGAATATGGACCGGCTCATTGCTGAGTTGGTGGAGAGTAATGTAAACACATATAATTGGCTGGTTTGGCATAAAAAAACCGATTGGGAAGACCTTAAGGTTTTCCTTCCGTTGGCTCGTGAAAAAGGAATTAACGTTTGGGTTACCATTGCTCCGCCATCGGAATCGCCACCGCGTACAAAACGTTTTTCGGAGCCATTCCGATTGGACTTTGAGAAGTGGGGAGAGGAAGTCGGTAAGCTGAGCCTTCAGGAGTCAAATTTGGTGGCATTGAGTATTGATGATTTCACTCATAATCTGAACATCCTTACTCCGGAGCTAATGAAAAAAACCTTAGACAAGGCACATGAATACAATCCGAAACTGGCGTTTGTCCCCTGCTCCTATTTCCCGAGAATTACAGAAGAATTTATACGCGATTATGGAGGTATAATCGATGGAATTCTGTTCCCCTACCGGTATGAGTCGATCCGGGCGAATTTGACCGACCCCTCTCTGGTTGCAGAGGAGGTCGCGCAGATCAAAGCGATCACTGGGCCGGATTTACCAATCATCCTTGATGTTTATGCCGCAGGACACAGTAAGCTTGGAAAGTCAACGCCTGCATATGTTGAAGAGGTCATGCTGGCGGGGAAAGAACACGCTGATGGTGTTCATATTTATTACCATCAAGATAAAAACAAGTACCCGAAAAAGTACAATATCATCAAGAATCTCTTCACCGAATGGGCAGCGGAAGCGGCGCAGTAAACGAAGAGAAATTGATGGTGCATTTCGGAGAATCTTTCGACGCAGTTAAGCCTGCCTGAATATTTTACAGTTCCATTGAGTTGTTTGGCATTTGCAGAAAAAGGGACCAGTCCCGTAATCTAGTATTTCTCTTCTCGTTGCGGATCAGGCGCGGCTATTTGCCATCGCCTGCATCCGGCTTGTTAGGAGGTTTTATCTTCTCTTTCCCGTTAGAGGCTGAATGGAATTCCAACACGGCTAGAATCGGGCGATGATCAGATGCGGTCGCTTCATCTAGTACTTTGGTTTGAACAATTTTCCAATCCTCCAAGGGACGATAGAGAATATAATCAATTTGTTTGGAAGGATTCTTTACTGGAACAGTGAAAAGGTCTTTCTGGTGAGTTGCATTCAACCACGTCTTTTCGAATGCCAGCATAGTAGGGCTTCCTGGGGTAGCGTTTATGTCTCCTGCAAGTATAATCGGAAGGTCTTTGTATGACTTTAATCCTTTTTCAATGAAAGCCAGAGAACTGAGACTTAGTGTCTTTTGGGCGTCAAGATGAGTTGCCACAAAGATAAAATCCGATCCCTTGCCCGGTGCCTTGAGAGTTACACATAAGGCTGAGCGTGGTTCGCCAGGCAGAGGAATTACCTTTGATTCTTTGACTGCAAGGGTTGTAAGTACAGCATTGCCATATTCGCCACCGTCGTAAGCCATTGAAGATCCATATATATACTTCATGTTTGTAAGACGAGCTAACTCCTTTGCCTGATCAATTCCTTTGCTTCGTCTGGTTTTGTTGTCAACTTCCTGCAAGGATACAACGTTAGGAGATGCAGAGTTAATAACTTCCGCAATTCGTTCCAAATCAAACTGTTGATCTATTCCTTCGCCATGGTGAATGTTATAACTTAAGACTACAATACGATTCTCTGACCTGGCATCTCTAA
>DAOUQA010000178.1 GCA_030625905.1 Kiritimatiellales bacterium
CTTGTCGCCGGCCTTTAAGCGACCATCCTGGTCGGCCGGGCCGCCGGGAATGACGCGCACAATCTCGGCCGCGCCATCATCGGGGCGCAGCATGGCACCGATACCGACGAGCGAGAGCTTCATGTTGATGTCGAAATCCTCGACGCTGCTGGGCGACATGTAGTCGCTGTGCGGGTCGTAGACATGTGAAAAAGAAGTGAGGTAGCGCTGGAGCAGCATTTCTTCGTCGAACGATTCCATCGTGAGCTTGAATTGCTTGTAGCGTTCAAGGATGAACTCCTCGGGGGAAAGTTTGGCATCCTCGGCCTCTTCGTTGTATTTGTTGTCCGCATCGATAACGACATTAGTGATGCTGGCTTCGGCGGAGTCGACCGTGTTGGTTTCTGCCTCTTTCTCGTCTGCATAGACTTGTTGGGATACAAGCCGTGCAATGTATTCGTTTTTAATGCGCTTGCGCCATAGCTCGTTCCATTCAGCCTCGGTTTTTATCCATTCAACCTCCTGCCGATCCCACTGGAAGTTTTCGTCGATCGATGTGTCGAACCCCTTTTTCAGCAGTGCCTCGGTGAAGGCCGTGCGGTTCTCGATCCGCTCCATCAGGACGTCGAACGCGCGGGTGGCAAAGCCAATATCGCCCTTGAGTAGGTGCTTTGCAAGTTCCGGAGATTCCTTGGTGAAGGCGTCGACATCGGATTGGAGGTAGTAGCTGCGCGAGGGGTCGAGCGAGTCGATGAACAGGTTGAAGGCATTCGTTGCGATGTTTTCGTCGAACGGCAGGTGATTGAGGTGGTATAGGGGCAGGGAGTAGGCCACAGACCGGGAAATGCGCTTGATATTGAGGTCGCTTTTTTCAAGACCGCAGCTTCCAAGCATGGGAACCGCAACGAGCAATGCAATCAGGATGAATGATCTTTGTTTCATGTAAATCCTTTTCTAGATAACAGGAGGGCGCACTCTATCGGTCGGCACACTGCAAAACAAGTCCGCTTTCCGGTATAGATTCCAGCGTTTTTGCTTTAAAGCCCCGTTCCAATGACTGTAGTTTCCTGTGCTCGAACTGACTTGAAAGCAGGAGTGGTTTATATGACATCCAAATTGACCGAACGTTCAGAATGGAAGGCACTTGAAGCACATTTTTCCAATGTGAAGGATGCACATCTGCGCGATTTATTTTCCGATAGCGGGCGTGCCGCGCAGTTTATCCTCAAGGCCGAAGACCTGCTGCTCGACTATTCCAAAAACCGCATCACGGGCGAAACCCTCGATCTATTGGTCAAGCTGGCTGAATCCGCCAACCTGAAAAAGTGGATCGAAGCCATGTTTACCGGCGAAAAGATCAATGGTACCGAGGGCCGCGCCGTACTGCACGTTGCCCTGCGCGCACCGAAGGATGCTGTGATCGAAGTTGATGGTGAAAACGTAATTCCAAAAGTACACGCCGTACTCGACCAAATGGCGGCCTTTTCCGACAAGGTTCGTTCAGGCGAATGGAAAGGGCACTCCGGCAAACCGATCAAGAATATTGTCAACATTGGCATCGGTGGTTCCGACCTCGGCCCCGTCATGGCCTACGAGGCGCTCAAGCCCTACACCCGGCGCGACCTCAATGTGCTGTTTGTCTCCAATGTCGACGGCACGCATATTGCCGAAGCGCTCCAAGGGCTGGAAGCCGATGAGACGCTCTTCATTGTCGCCTCAAAAACCTTCACTACACAGGAAACCATGACCAATGCGCATAGCGCGCGCTCCTGGTGCCTCGATGCGCTGAAGGACGAAGCGGCTATTGCCAAGCACTTCGTGGCACTCTCCACCAACGCAGAAGCCGTTTCTGAATTTGGGATCGATACCGCCAATATGTTTGCCTTCTGGAATTGGGTCGGCGGCCGCTACTCGCTCACTTCCGCCATCGGTCTGCCGCTGATGCTTGCCATTGGGCCGGAAAACTATACCGAGTTGCTGGCGGGCTACCACAAGATGGACACCCATTTCCGCACCGCGCCGCTGACCGAAAACATGCCGGTGATCCTCGCGCTGCTGGGCATCTGGTACAACAACTTCTTTGATGCCGAAACGCAGGCAATCCTGCCGTACGACCAATATCTCTCCCGCTTCGCCGCCTACTTCCAGCAGGGCGACATGGAGAGCAACGGAAAGTACATTACCCGTTCTGGCGAAAAGGTGGAATGGCAGACCGGCCCGGTCATCTGGGGCGAGCCGGGCACCAACGGCCAGCACGCCTTCTACCAACTGATCCATCAGGGCACCAAGTTGATTCCGTGCGACTTTATTGCCTTCTGCAAATCGCAGAACCCCATCGGCGACCACCACGTTAAACTGATGGCCAACTTCTTTGCGCAGACCGAAGCGCTCGCCTTTGGCAAGACCAAGGAAGCGCTCGAAGCCGAAGGCGTGCCCGCCGATTTGATCCCGCACAAGACCTTCGAGGGTAACCGCCCGACCAACAGCATCATGGCCAACAAGCTGACCCCGTCCGTGCTCGGTCAGCTGGTCGCGCTCTACGAGCACAAGATTTTCGTGCAGGGCATTGTCTGGGACATTTACTCCTTCGACCAGTGGGGCGTCGAACTCGGCAAGATCCTCGCCAAGCAAATCCTTCCCGAACTCGAAGGCGACAGCACCCTCGCGCACGACGCCTCCACCAACGCGCTTATCGAATATTTTCGTAAAAACAGATAGCAGCGTGAATTCGGAGCAGGAAAAGGCGGGGTTTTTGCCCCGCTTTTTCTTTTCTTTGTTTCAACCCCGCATGGAGGGGATGTCCTGATGAAACAAGTAATTCCAGCCCTTATAATATGGATTTTAAATGCAAAGTTTACGGGTGACTTTTTAGCGGGTACGTGTAGTTTTTGTGGGATGTGGTAGGATTTCTGCGAATTGTAATGGTTTGATTCAAAGGGAATTATCGATACATGTCCTGGCTGTTAATTCTTGGTGTAGCCCTTTTCCTGTGTGCTGTTTTTACCGTACTCGGGATGTGGCACCGCTCTATCCATTCCGCCGAGGACGCGCGCTTTCTCCAAGAGATGCGGGAAGCCGAAGAAGAGGGTGCCAACCAGTCGCTGATCCAGCACCCGCAGATCGATGTCGACCACTGCGTTGGGTGTGGCTGTTGCGTGCAAGCCTGTCCCGAACACGGCGTGCTGGCCGTTGTGGAGGGACGGGCCCGCTTGGTGCGTGCTTCCCATTGCGTCGGGCATGGCTGCTGCGAAGTCGCTTGCCCGGTCGGCGCACTTACGGTGGGCTTGGGCGATGTTTCAATGCGCGATGATATTCCGGTTTTGACCGATGAACGCGAAACGACGGTTCCGGGTATTTTCATTGCAGGGGAGCTTGGCGGCATCGGACTTATTCGCCACGCCGTTGAGCAGGGAAGGAAGGTTGTCGAAACGGTTGCGCAGCGCCTCAAGGCGCAATCCATTGCCGCAGGCGGTTCGGATCCCGTTGATCTATTGATTGTGGGTTGTGGACCGACGGGTATTTCCGCGGCGTTGCGAATGCACGAGCTAGGGCTTCGTTGCACGATTGTCGACCAAGAGGGAATCGGTGGATCCGTCAGAAAGTATCCCCGCCATAAAATGACGCTGACGCAACCCGTGGATCTGCCTGTTTATGGACGCATGAAGCGGACGCAGTATCTGAAAGAAGAGCTGATAGAGTTGTGGGAGGGGGTTTTCGCCGATGCCGGGATCGAAGTTCAATCCAACGTAAAGCTCGAGGATGTCGAGTGCCGCCACGACGGCACGTTTTCAGCCATGACGTCCTCCGGCCGCATCCATTGCCGTTATTGCTTGCTGGGCTTGGGGCGCCGCGGCACGCCTCGGCGCCTTGGCGTTCCGGGCGAAGAGTCTGAACGCGTCTTGTATCAGTTGATCGATGCCGCCGACTATGCACAGCAAAACCTGCTGGTGGTAGGCGGGGGCGACAGTGCCATTGAGGTAGCCATGGCATTGGCCACGCAACCCGGAAACAAGGTGGTCTTGTCCTACCGCCGCCACGCCTTTTTCCGGATCAAGCAAAAAAACCGCGAACGGTTGGAATCCATGGTCGGCGAAGGCCGGATCTCTGTCCTATATAATTCCGAAGTCCAGCGGATCGGAACGAGCGAATCTATTTTGTCGATCCAGACCGAGGAACAGCGCGTTCCCGCAGACTATGTGTTCATTCTGGTGGGCGGAGAGCCACCCTATCCGCTATTGAAGAAAATAGGTATTCGGTTTGGCGGTCCGGCCGCGGAGGATATGGAACAGGGTGACGTGCTGAAGGAGGCGGAATGAACGCTCCTTTTTCAAGGCAAAAAGCCGCGCTGGTGTTCCGAAG
>DAOUQA010000129.1 GCA_030625905.1 Kiritimatiellales bacterium
TGTCGAATTTGACGAATGGGTTCCTGTATTATTGCAAACGCTTAAAGATGCAGGTGTAGAAGAAAATACACTGGTTATTCTTATGGCAGACAATGGGCCCATGACCCATCATGGTCCTGACGGAATGGTTGAAACGCTGTACCGTGGTGGTAAAGGTGACTTTACCGAAGGTGGAGTTCGTGCTGCCTGTATTATGCGTTGGCCTAGCGTCATTGCTCCCAACCAAATTGTTGGCGATATTATTCATGTAACCGACCTGTTTACGACCTTTGCGCATTTGGGCGGAGCCACTAAATACATTCCGAGGGATCGTATTATTGACGGCGTCGACCAGACAGCGGTGCTATTGAACGGAGACACCTATAGTCGCCGTGACTATGTGCACATCTACACCGGTGATATTTTGGCGGCTCAGGTAAAAGGTCGTTTTAAGCGTCATTGGGTTGGAGAATTGCCCGGTCTTAGTGGTGCTTCATTCTATGATCTTTACAACGATCCGCGCGAAGTGATGCCTAAAATGCTACCTGGTTTTACAACAAAACCCATGTTTGATTTAATGATGGCACGGCACCAGTTATGGATTAAAAAATATCCACATACTGCACATGTGAGAGGGCTGCCTCTGCACGGGCTGGAAAACCCACGTCCTGCGGTTAAAAAAGCGGGAGAATTTCGTATTAATCCAGCGGACTTACCGTTTGATCCTAAAGAGGTCCTTGACTATGACATCCCATACGATCCCAGCATGGAAAATTGGGGTTCTGGCCAATAGAAGATGTTAGATAAAAGGCGGGGTTTGCAAGAGCCCCGCTTTTTCTTTTTCCAATCCATTGGAAGAAAGAGCATGTAGTTCCGCCTTTAGGCGGCTCTGCGAACGGTATTGTTGGACTGGCCGCCTAAAGGCGGGACTACATACTTTTACAGACGAGGAATTTGTCATGAAAACATCGAGACAAGGATTTATCACCGGATCATTAGCCGCCGCAAGTTTGGCCTCTATTGCTGGTTCGCGAGCTGCACCGGCAGCGGGGCTTCCCATCACGATGGCGGGATACGATCTTGATCGCATGCGAGCTATCATCGATGGTCGTGTACAGATTGCGGGGTGCACAACAAAATTCGAGGTGGCAGGTATCGGCGATATGAACACCCATATCTTCAGCGGACCCGGCACGCGCGAGATTACCGAAATTGGCCTGCATCCGTTTATGCTCGCCTATGCCAACGAAGGTTTCCGCGACTATACTTTGCTCCCCGTCTTTCCGCTGCGCCTCTTCCGGCACAAGAGCATCTTTATTCGCACCGGCAGCGGAATCAAAACGATTGAAGATCTGAAAGGAAGGAAAGTTGCAACACCCGGCTACTCGTCCACCTCCTTGACCTGGATTCGCGGCATCGTCCAGCACGAACACGGCGTTAGCCCCAAGGAGATCCAGTGGGTGATTTCCAAGAAGGATTCCGGAGCCGAGGCCGCCGGAAAAATCTCGAAGCAGGAACAGGTTTTGCCGGATGGCATTCCCTTTGCCTATGGCCCGGCCGGAATGGACGAGTCGGATCTGCTGGTCAACGGCGAAGCGGATGCCCTGTTCCATGCCGCCGAACCCAAAGCCTATGTGCAGGGCGACCCGCGAATCCAGCGCCTCTTCCCCGACTACCGCACCGTCGAAAAAGCCTACTTCAAGAAAACCGGCATCTTTCCGATCATGCACGCCGTCGCCCTGCGCAAGGAGACGATCAAACAAAATCCTTGGTTGCCCAAAGTGGTATTCGAGGCCTATTCGCAATCCAAATCGGCCGCCTTCGACTACATGAAAAAATATGGATGGGTTAAGGAGTCTCTCCCTTGGTTCGGGCAGGAATTTGCCGAAACCAAGGCTGCTATGGGCAATAACTATTGGCCCTACGGCATCGAACCCAACCGCAAGGCGCTCGAAACCCTTTTTCAATATTCATATGAGCAGGGGCTGGCCTCGAAACAACTGACCATCGAAGAGCTCTTCGAACCTTCGACATTGGAGTTGGTTGAATAAGAAATAAATCTACAGAAACAGGGCAGGAAACAATATTGGCAACGAATGAATGTAAAGCAACGAATGGGGGGGGGCGTACGCTTACCCCCAATCTTAAACCACTGATCGGCGAATTTAAGGTGGAACCTGCGGTTCCTTGGTTCGTGTTCTGGCGGCCAACAAGCCGCCTGTTTCTGATGCCGTCGCGGAGGGAATGAACCGCAAAGTAAATCTGGTCACCAGAAAAGGCTTTGGATTTCGCAGCTACGAAGTGCTCAAAATCGCCTTGTTTTATACGATGGGCGAACTACCCGAACCAGAATTCACCCACAGATTCTGCTGAAGAAGCATTATGTGAAGGGTCTATTTGATAAGAAGCGGTTGCTGATGAAGTTGGCGACCCTAACGAATGTTGAGGCGATTCTCGAAGAGGTCGATATTTTGGTGGGGAAGAATAGGTAGTACTGCATATTTCGTATTGCTTTTCCTTGGCGATGCAGGACACTCCCTTCGCAATACGCAATAAGGAATCTATGACAAAAGAAATTGAAATGAACGTCGGTGTCCAGCCCTTGGATGCCATCATGACCGAAAAGGAAATCAAGAACACCGACCTGGTTGCTACTGCGCCGCCCGGATTTATTACGCATAAACAAATCCAAAAAGGGCGCAAGGGGCGTCGCTTGACGATGCACATGCAGCAAAAGATTCTCGATACCCTGAACATCTACAGCGCCCCCGAGTTTTATGAATGGAAAGACCTGTTCACCTATCGGGGCAAGAAGCCGCTGTAAGAAGGAGGATAAAGGTTTGTAGTTCCGCCTTTAGGCGGTTAGTCGCACGGCTCTGCGGGAAAGCCGCCTAAAGGCGGAACTACGAACCTTATACAAACCTTTTTACGAACCTTATACAAACCTTTCTACGAACCTTTTCACGAACCTTTTGGAGCGGCAAAATGTATGAATGGCGGAAGTTAACCACGAAGCAACGCGATAAACTTTTGACGAGTCGTCAGAAGAATCAGCGCCCGTGGCACAGTCCTCCGCATTTTGAACCTGATGCACCGCAATGCTTCCATTTGTCAGCTGCCTGTTATGAGCATTCTCCAATCATCGGCACTACGCCTTCGCGAATGGAGGCGTTTGAAGCAGAGTTGATCAAGTTATTCTCGGAGAGCGGACGAACTCTCCATGCGTGGTGCATCTTGCCAAACCACTGGCACGCCTTGATTCAAACGGAAATGTTAAAAGAAACGATTGCGAAAATCGGCAGATTACATGGCCGGACTTCTTTTAAGTGGAATAACGAGGACGAGGCTCGCGGTCGAAAGTGTTGGCACGGCTGTGCGGATCGGCGTATCCGGTCGGATGCCCATCGGTTTGCGGTACAGAACTATATCCACCATAACCCGGTTAAACATGGCTATGCCGAGCGGTGGGAAGACTGGGCGTTTTCGAGTGCAACGGACTATCTCGAAAGAATGGGGCGCGATGCGGTGGTGGCGCAGTGGAAGAAATACCCTGTTCTGGAAATGGGCGTAGGATGGGATGACTAAACAGGATCGGCAGACCGGCTAAAGCCGGGACTACATACCATTTCAGGTTCGTAGTTCCGGCTTTAGCCGGTCTGAACAGAGGAACAGAAATGCCTAAACAATGGATCAAGGTGGCGGGGGCACGGGAGCACAACCTGAAGGATGTGCACGTGAAGATCCCGCGCGACGAACTGACGGTGGTAACGGGGCTGAGCGGCTCGGGCAAGTCGTCGCTGGCGTTCGATACGATCTATGCAGAGGGGCAGCGCAAGTATGTCGAGAGCCTGTCGGCCTATGCCCGCCAATTCCTAGGCCAGATGCAGAAGCCGGATGTCGACTATATCGAGGGGCTCTCCCCGGCGGTATCGATCGAGCAACGCACGGCGGGCGCGAACCCACGCTCGATCGTGGCGACGACCACCGAAATCTACGACTATCTTCGACTCTTTTTTGCCAGTATCGGCAAGTCGCATTGCTACAAATGCGGCCAGCCGGTTTCCGGCCAGAGCGCGGAGGAGATGGTCGAGCAGTTGATGCAGCTACCTGCCAAAACCAAGCTGATGCTGCTTGCTCCGCTGGTGCGGGGTCGCAAGGGCGAGCATCTGGAAGTCTTCGAGAGCATCCGCAAGCAGGGCTTCGTGCGCGTGCGCGTTGATGGCGAAATCGTCGAAATAGAAAAGGTTCCAAAGCTTGGAAAAACCAAAAAGCACACCATCGAGGCGGTGGTGGATCGTCTGGCGATCACCGACGATATTCGCACCCGCATGACCGATTCGGTCGAGATTGCCCTGCGCGAGGGCGAATCGCTCATGACGGTGCTGGTGGCCAACGCGGACGGCGGATGGGACGAAAAAATCTATTCCGAGAACAACGCCTGCCTCGATTGTGGAATCAGTTTTGATGCGTTGCAGTCGCGCCACTTTTCGTTCAACAGTCCGTACGGGGCATGTCCGACCTGCCACGGCCTTGGCACGCAGCTGATCTTTGAGCTCGACCTGGTGGTGCCGGATCCATCTGTGGCGTGGACGAAAGCGATTCACCCGATGCGCTATGGCGGTCGCCGGGTGGTCATATACTACAACAAACTCCTGAATGCGCTGGCCGATGCCTATGGAATGGATCCAACGATTCCATTCGGGGAGCTTCCCGAAGATTTTCTGGATATTCTGCTGCATGGGTCGGACGAGGTGGAAATCCAGTATTATATGCGGCGGCGGTTGCAGTCCAAACCCTTTGCGGGGATTTTCCCGATTCTGGAAAAGCGGCTGGAGGATAATGAAAGCGAGGCGATGAGCCATTGGTTGCGCGGCTATATGACGCGACGGGAATGTCCCGGATGCAACGGCGCGCGCCTGCGCCCGGCGGTGCTGGCCTGCACGGTGGCCGGTCGCAACATTCGCGAAATCATCACCGATTCGGTGGTGGACTCGGCGGCGTTTTTCGAAACCTTGAAGCTTACGAAGCAAGAAAAACTGATCACCAAGGAAATCCTCAAGGAGATCCGCTCGCGGCTGGGCTTCATGGTGAATGTGGGGCTGGACTACCTCACGCTCGACCGCGAAAGCGGTACGCTTTCCGGCGGGGAGGCGCAGCGCATCCGGCTGGCGACGCAGATCGGTGCGGGGCTCGTCGGCGTGGTCTATGTCCTGGACGAGCCGAGCATCGGCTTGCACCAGCGCGACAACGACCGGCTGATTGGCACACTCAAAGGGCTGCGCGACCTCGGCAACACCGTGATTGTGGTCGAGCACGACGAGCAGACGATTCGCACCGCCGACTATGTGATTGATATGGGCCCCGCCGCCGGGCGACACGGCGGCGAGGTGGTCTTTGCCGGAAGGGCTGACAAGCTGCTGTTGGCCGATACGCTGACCGCCCAGTATTTGCGCGGCGAAAAGAGGGTCGAGATTCCCGAAAAGCGGATGAAGCCATTCAAGGGCTGGATCGAGCTGAAAGGGGCGGAGGCCAACAATCTCCGGAAGGTGAACGCCAAGTTTCCGCTCGGGCTGTTCACCTGTGTGACCGGGGTTTCCGGCAGCGGCAAAAGCACCCTCGTTGACAACACCCTCAAGCGGGCGCTGATGCGGCACTTCCACCATTCAAAAGAGATTCCCGGAAAGCACAAGAGCCTCAGCGGCGTGGAGCTGATCGACAAGATGATCGTGATCGACCAGTCACCGATTGGCCGGACGCCGCGCTCCAACCCAGCCACCTACACCGGCGCGTTCACTGACATTCGCAGCCTGTTCGCCAGCCTACCGGCCTCGAAGGTGCGGGGCTACAAGCCCGGTCGCTACAGCTTCAACGTCAAGGGTGGACGCTGCGAGCGCTGCAAGGGCGACGGCATCCTGAAGATCGAAATGCACTTTCTCCCGGATGTCTATGTGCCCTGCGAGCAATGCAACGAACAGCGCTACAACCGCGAGACGCTCGAAGTCCACTACAAGGGCAAGAACATTGCCGATGTGCTCGACATGACCATCAACGAGGCACTCGAATTCTTCGAGGCGGTACCCAAAATCCATCGCAAGATGAAAACGCTCTGCGAAGTTGGCCTCGGCTACCTCAAACTTGGCCA
>DAOUQA010000190.1 GCA_030625905.1 Kiritimatiellales bacterium
TCCATGTGCGCCGTAATCCATAGCGACTTTCCCATTCTCTGGTGTAGCGCGTGGCTGCCGGTCCCTGTGGTCACTGCTTTCGCTGGCTCAAGCCTCGCTTCGCGTCTCTGCTTGCAGAGGGCGCGCCCCCTTCGGGAGGCACGCGCTACACCCACAGGGTGAAGAAACCACGGGGCTGCCAATGATTCAGGCAAAAAGCTTTTCATGCTTCCAATCCTCTCCCTATTCATTATTCTTTCAGAACGTTGAAATATTCAGGCGGGAAATCCGTTATCAGTTAATCGTTATTGGTTATTCGTGTAGCCGCGATCCATGATCGCGGAAATACCACCAACCTAATAACTGATAACCAATAACTATTAACTAAAATCTACAATGGCGCATTTTAAATACATCGGACGGACAAAGAAGGGCGAACGGGTCGAAGACGTGGTCGAAGCGGCCGACCGTGCGGGCGCAGTGCGCCAGATCGAGGCGATGGGGCAAATCCCCGTTTCCATCACCGAAACCACCAAAACCGTCAAACAGGGTGACGGCGAAAAGAAGCGGTTCAACTTCGAGCTCGGCTTTCAGCGCAAGTCCAAAATGAAGATGCAGGAGCTGTTGCTCTTTTCGCGCGAGCTTTCCGATCTCGTGGCTTCGGGCATGACAATCGGCCGCGCATTACACACCCTCTCCGCACGAAAGGACACAAGTGCCGTTGGCCGAATTGTCGAAACGCTGCGCGATGAAATTATACAGGGCACCTCGCTCTCCGACGCACTGGAGCTCTACCCCGAAACCTTTTCCCCGCTCTACGTCAACCTCGTGCGCGCCGGGGAGGCCAGCGGCAACCTTCCGACCTCGCTCGAACACATCTGCGTGCATTATGAGCGGGTGCAGGAGGCGCGCGGAAAAGTAATCGCTGCACTGAGCTATCCGCTAATCGTCATGGTGGTTGGCGGCTTGGCGGTCATTGGCCTGATGGTCTCCATTGTCCCGAAGTTTGCCAACACCTTCAACGACATGGGTGCCACCCTGCCCGCCCCCACGCTCGCGCTCATGGCGATCAGCAACTTTATCACTCACTACGGTCTCGTTTTGCTGGTGCTTATTGCCGGCGGGGTCGTACTGTTCAAAAATTGGATTAAACAAGGCCCTGGCCAAAGGAAATGGCACCAGGCCGTACTACGGATTCCGATCATGGGGGCGATTGTAACCGCCAATGCCTATGCCCACTTTGCGCGAACCCTCGGCACCCTGCTGCATAATGGCGTGTCGGTTCTCCCGGCTCTTGGAATTGTTCAAAAGACCCTCAGCAACGTGGTTATTTCGGAAGAGATCGGCAAGGCGCGTGAGCGCGTGACCGATGGCTCCAGCCTTTCCGGCCCGTTGGCGCAAGGCAAGATTTTTCCCCGGTTGCTGATCGATATGCTGGCGGTCGGCGAAGAAACCGGTGATCTGGCCGGTTCCCTGCAACACATCACCCGGCGCTACGACAGCGAGTTGGATCGGCTGGTCCAAACCTGTACCACTATACTCGAACCCTTGCTCATCGTTCTTGTGGCCATCATCATCGGCGGCATTGCCGTTGCCTTGCTCTTGCCCGTACTGACGCTCACGGATTCACTGCATGTTTAAACCCAGAAGAAGGAGACTCCCCATGACAAACAAAAAACACGACAAGCATCTAGGCAAACGGTCGGGCTTTACCCTGATCGAAATCATTCTCGTGGTGGTCATTATCGGCATCCTGGCGGGGATTGCGATTCCACGCATGGGCGGAAAAACCGAAAAGGCCAAGATCTCCCAGGCTAAATCAAATATTGTTGCCTTGGGCATGGCGATCCAGGAATTCGAAATGATGAACGGCGACTATCCATCGAGCCTGGATCAACTGCTCGATGAATCCAAGGGCGGACCCTACATGGAGAAAAAATCCATTCCGACAGACCCGTGGGAAAAACCCTTCATATACGCCGCGCCGGGGTCGCACAACAACCATACCTTTGATCTCTCCTGCACCTCGCCCAAGGGCCTCGTGGTCAACAACTGGGAATGAGTGCGGCTTCGCCGCACGAATGTCGAATATTGAACAAGGAATTCTGAATGAAGAAGTTTTTTACTTCACTTTTCGATATTCGATATTCGATATTCTGCGGTTCGATCAAGGTGAATCCGGCGCGTAGGCGCGCGGGATTCACCTTGATCGAGGTCATCCTGGTGGTAGTGATCTCCCTGATCCTGATGGGGGTTGCGCTACCCCACTTCGCCCACACCTATAAAGGCAGCAAGCTACGCAGCGCAACGAGGACGGTCAGCCGCATGGCGCGCTATGCGCGCAGCATGGCGATCATGCGGGAAACGAAAATGAGTCTCGTGCTTAACCACGAGACGATGGAAATCTATCTCGGCGGCCCATCGCAAACCTCCACGAACGAGGCCGACGGCGAACTCGACCAAGATGTGCTGAAGCGGCTCGGCTATGTGGAGGGCGAAACATCCGGCGGCGACATCGGCGTCGAGAAGGAAATCCACCGCTTCCTGCCCGAAGGCATCGAGGTGGCCGATTTTGAAAAGGATTGGCTCGAGGACGAAGAGGAATACGAAGACCTCTATCTCATCCACTATTATCCCAACGGCCAATCGGATTGGTTTATCCTAGAGTTTGAAGACCAGCACGGCCTTGGCACAAAATTAGAGAACGACCCCATCGCTGGGAAAATCCACTCCGAATTCACACAATAAGCGCGGCGGAAAACCGTTATTAACACAACGCGACAAAGAGATACTGGCGAAATGGATCAAACGGATATCGAGTGTATAAAGGCCTATCTGGGCGGCGAGGCAGATGCACTGGAGCTGATGGTGGAGAAATACAAGCGCCCTCTCTATTCCTTCATTCTGAAAATGACTGAGGGTCGCGAAGACACGGATGAAATCTTCCAGGAAACCTGGTTCCGGGCGCTCAAGAACATCCACAAGTTCCGCCACAAGAATTTCCTGAACTGGCTGTTTCGGATTGCGCACAATCTGGTTATCGACCGGGCGCGCCGAAACAAGAGAAATATCTCGATGCAAAGTGCCTTTGGCGGCGAGGATGGCGACAGTACGCTGGAAGACCGCCTTGCCGCACCGGGCATCTCTCCCGCAGAGGAAGTGGGCGGAACAAGTCTCGGTGAAAACATCGAAAAAGCGGTCGAAACACTCTCGGCGGAGCAGAAGGAAGTGTTTCTATTGCGCATGTACGGAAACGTCTCCTTCAAGGAGATTGCAAAGATCCAGAAATGCTCGATCAATACTTGTCTGGCCCGAATGCAATATGCACTGGGCAAGCTGCGTTCTATATTGAGGGAAGAATACGAGGAATTGCGGGAGACCATGCCATGAAATGCAATGAAGCAGAAAAACTAATCCTTCTACAGGATTCCGGCGAAATTACGCCGAAACCGACCGATGCCTTGGCTTCACACCTGCGCAGGTGTGAAAAATGCCGTGGTTTCCAGCACTCCATCGAAGCATCCAGACTCGCCATTCCGGCCATGGAGGAACCCGGCATCAAGGTAGTGCAGGATGTTTTACGCGAAGCCCGCAGGCTGGCTCCCGAAAAGAAACCTGCAAGGATCTTTGGTTTGAAACCCGCGCTCGCCATGGCCGCCTCGGTTCTAATCGGCCTCGGCATCTTCTTCTCCGCCTTTGGCCCCGGCAAGGTCGGCATGGAACTGGACATGACCGAAACCCAGCTGCTTGAATCCGAAGACCAGATTGTCAGCGTGATGTACAGCGGACTCTCCGAAGACGACCTCGCCTTCAACTTCCTCATGACCTATGAAGAAAACGGTGAAAATCCAAGCAGCTAAACAACCTGCAAGGACTCTAGCAAATCTGCGTTTTTCCTAAGGATTTAACCATCAAAGCCCCTTTTGCCCTGTTCGCACCTAATCATTACCGCTTACATCATTGCCAACTGTCCGGGGTTATTTTAAGTACAAATTGAGTACAAATATCAAAGACCTCGCCCACCCCAAAATGACCCCACGGGGTAAATCGACCCCCGGCATCGGG
>DAOUQA010000201.1 GCA_030625905.1 Kiritimatiellales bacterium
CCGACGACCTCAGCCGTAAAGCGATCAAGCTCCGCAACGGGAATCCTGAGCTGCTCTGCTTCGACCGTCGCCGAAAAATCCGTCTGCCGCATGCTGCCCCAGTCGAAGACGCCATGCGCATCAAGACGGATATCGCCCCCAGCCACGATGTGGTTGCCGAAAAGGTTGAGGTTGGGATAGATCAAATCCTCGAGGTCGGCGAGGGAAATGCTACTGAGGGTGTCAAAGGTCGCGGTTGATTCGTGGATATCAAGCAACACGGAACCTTTGATGAAATCAACCCCTTGCATGGCGACAACGGGGTCGAGGTTCAACTTTCCATGTTTATAGGTCTGGGTGATGTTGACCGAAGAGAATTCCACCCCTTGAATGGCAACATCGTTGGCCAGAGCCTGGATATCGATATAGAACGTATCCAAGTCGTTCAGGCTCGCTCCGACCGATACATGCCCCCGGGGCGGCTGATCCTCGAAACGGAAGCGCCGGATAATGTTGGTGGCAATTTTTATCGGCGACAGCGCCTGCACCAGGATATTCGGATCGAGGCTGGCCTCGACGTCGACTCCGAACTCGCGCGTATTCCCATCCCAAAAAACCGTTCCCTCGGCAGAACCACCGTGCATGGCACTGCCCATTTCCTCCGCCCGCTCTTCCTGCCCGAGAGCCGAACCTTGCAGTTCCGTGAATTCGAGCCGGTTGTTTTCCCGCTTGACCCGCCCGCGCAATGTCTCGACCTCGAGGCCCTGATAACCCACGCCGTGGATGGAGAACGCACCAGACAGATGATTCGGCAACTCCTTTATCGCAGCGGGTCCAAAGTCAACCTCCAACCGGGGAAGATGGTCGAACCGCAGCTCGGCTCTGGCGAACAGGTCAAGTATCCAATCCGGCAGGAGACACAATAGCTGGTTCGAGGTGATCGAATTATATAGCGATCCCTCCGCATTCCTGGAGTCCAGATTGTATTCGCCGCTCAGCTGGACCGACTGCTTGTCTTGGAACAATCCGGTACGTTCGAGCTGAATCGTGGGATAGGCGTAGGATCCCGCGATTTCAACCGTGGAAAACCTGATCCCGCGAAACTCCGCCTCCTCCGCGTTGACAGCAAGATCCACCCGGCTTGCGGAATAGTTGGTGGTGTCGATGGAAAAATTGATATCCACCGTTGCCCCGTTCGGCAACGAAAGCATTTTTAGACGGTTTTCAAAAGTTTGGAACTGTTGCTCGGTTATGAATACCGGGAAAAGGGCTTTCTGCTTGCGGGCCGGGGCCGGGCCAGTTGTTGTTTTCCCTTTGAGAATCATTCCGTCCACATTGAAGCGCGACCCCAGCCAATCCATTTTTCCACGGGAAAGCACAATGCGATCGGGAAGAAAAACCAACGACACCTCGATCTGCTCCACTTGGCGGCAGGGGCTGCTTCCGGGGATGGCTACGCCCCACTCCACCGAGGGATTCACACCGATCCCAACCATCTTGACCTCCAGATTCAAGACATCGGATGCCGCCCCCCTCCGCTTGCCATTCCGCGTCGAAAAGAAGACCTGCCTGGCGAGGAAAAGGGGTTCAAGATCGTCGGGGTTTGCACTGTAGTAGCGAACATCGTCCGCACGCCAGCCCGTCAGGGTGAGGGTAATGCCACCCACCTCGACGGGAATTCCCGCCGCATTGACACGCCGCACAGCCTCCCGCAGCAACGGCCCGGGAACGCCATAAACCCGCAAAAAAACGAATGCAATGACCGCCGAAACGGCAAACCCCGCCAGAACAAAAACGAAGATCCGGATCGTCCGGTACACGCCTTTCGCCAAGCGTCGACTGAAATGCGAAGGATTCATTTATTCAGCATTCGGAAGAACCTGCCCCTGCATCAGCAAGTCGGTGGAGAGTATCTCGACGAGGGACTTATCGAGGACAAAGACCACATCGCGCCCTTTCACCATGGCATAGAAACCCTGCGCGGCCTCCTCTCCCACCAGCAAAACACGACCCAGCTGATTGGTTCCCGCCAAACCCATATGCAACGCCACAGACGGTTCCGACAACCCATAAATGGATAGGTCACGGGGATTGTAGGCCACATAATCCACGACTGAAACGGCTTCCAGCTTATTCAGCAAGCGGTCCACCGCCCCATCATCAACCCGCACCATGCCGTTGGTTTCCCCGGGCGAAAAGCTACCGTCCGCCTGCCGTTCAACAACCTGCCGGGACTGCCTAGCCTTCTCCACCGATATTTTCTGGATATCCTCCTTCTGGAGTTGCCAAAGCTGCCGATCCTTGAATTCGAGCGGATCTAGGATCGTTTCCGGAACCAGGGGCAGGTTTATCTGGCAGACGGTTCCCTCCCGCATGATGTGGAGCCCATCTTTCTCCCCAAAGGTTGGGAAAACCTCGATGCGGTTCGTTTGGCTCAGCTCGGCCGAACCAAACATCAGCGTCCATTCCGCCGTCGCCGAGGTGTTGGTGTCGCCAAATTCCGTGATGACAGCGGCCTCCCATAATCTGAGCAGCTCGGTGACGGCCCGGCGGTCCGCATCCCACATAACCGGCTTGGCAATTACCCATCGGCCGAATTCGTCGAAAACCAGTTCAAGCTGCTCGGTGCCACGAGCCACCGATATATAGGAAATGTCCTTTATCGGAAGCGAGAGCACACGCACGTCGCGGAGGTCGTCGAGTTTGATGTCCAGCAGATCGAGCACTTCGGCCTTGAGTGAAAATACGGAGGTGTCGTCCGCCCGCCGGGCGTAGACAAACCCCGGGCGGTCGACGATTTCGTCGCCGATCACCAGCATGCGCGAGGTACCATCGATGCCGCCGAGGGAAAATTGCCGGGTTTCACCCTGCAAGCCATAAACGGAAAAGTCGGAAACGTTTTCGGCCACAAAATCCTCGATGCGCAACCGATACAACTTTCCCAGCAAATCCTCCACGGCCTGGGGGTCTGCCGCCGCGGCAAGAGGTTGCTGGATTTGCCACTCCGACTTGGCATCTTTCAGGATCTGGATAAAACCGCCGAACCCGCGGATTTCGACACGCCGCACTCCGGGGATTTTTCCGGAAAACAACGTGCGGTCACGCAACGCATCGGGTTGCGCCGGAACAGAGGAGAGCAATGTGTCCGAAACCGTATAGAGGTCGTCTTCGTCGCCCTGCTTGACATATAGCATGTCGCCCAGCGGGGTCTTGCGACCGATCAACCAGCGGTGCCGCCCTTTGTTGTCGATCGCCGTGATTTCAACGGTCGGCTCGCTGAAACCGTATTCCGCAGCATCCAGCCCGCGCATCTCCAGATGCTTGGCTGTGATCGTCGTCCCCTTGCCGATCGAATTCAGGCTCGCCACCATTTTATACACCAGCGCAACATCGGCTCTCCCCAATCCGCGCTCGGTGCCGCCCGTCATCCAGATCCCGTTTTCCTTCACGCAGTCCACCACGAGATTGGTATGCTGGAACTGGAGCGAAACGAGCGTGTCGAGATTGAGGTCGAACAACCTGACCCGCCGGACTTCCTTCGACGGAACCTTGGCGCGCCACACCTGCTGAACCCAAATGAACGCACCCAGCACCAGAATGCCGGCGAGGAGAACTAAAGTGGAACGCCCTTTTGCCATGAAATCTCCCTATTTCCTTCTCCGAAGCCACACCAACAAACCCGCCACCCCGGCAACGGAAGGAATGCCCGCGATATTGATCCAAAACAGTTTGTTCAGCTGCTTGCGGGTCAGACTCAGCTTGATTTCCTCGATCGGCTTCGGCGCAATGGCCATCAGTTCTTCCCGGTCGAGCAGCCAGTTGAGCGCGCTCATGAACAGATCCTGATCCCCGCCGGCCAAGGCTCCATTCGAGACAAAGTCCGAATCGCCAAACACCACCATGCGCGACG
>DAOUQA010000044.1 GCA_030625905.1 Kiritimatiellales bacterium
TCCAACGCTCGCGGTGGTCGACTACAAACCTTTCGACCTCCACCCCTTTGACAAACCGGATAACCGACTCTTCTTCAAAAAACTCGCGGTTTAGCTGGATAACCGGGCTGTCGCCCAAACGGCTCGACACGTTTCCCGAAAACCATTTCGCCTCGACCGGCGAACCGTCATAAAGAGGAAACAGCAATTCGAGGGAATATTCCACCTCCTTGTTGTCGGTCTCGATCTTCTGCAGATAGAGCCGCTTGTCCTTGAGTTCCCAATATCGCGTGTAGTCGGGCCAGTACGGATCGATGAAGTTGTTCACATACTCCTCCAGCCGATCCTCCTTGCAAAAATAGGTTAGATATCTGTTCAAGGGGTCTGCGCGGACAAAACGTCCCTCTCCGTCAACAACCATATAGTCCTCCGTCTGCTGGGCCAGAATCCAAAGCGGTAGAATCAAGCTGCATATTATGAGTGTGGCTGTTTTTTTCATGTTGGAGGCAGTTGGGGGCCTGCGTTACTCGTAGATCACAACATAGTTGTTTTCCTTGAGGCGGCCGATCCAGCGGACCCTCAGCCGCTCCCGCTCCTTGGCGTTCAAGGCGGCTTTGATGGATTTCCGGACTTCATCGAAGGTCTTGTGGCCGGCTTGGCGCCGCGCTTCGACCTTCACAAGGTATAGCTCGGTGTCGGCTGCGATAATCTCGCTGATCTCGCCCGCAGGAAGAGTATTGAGGGTCTTCTGCAACTCGGGGCGCACATCCTTCGGTTGCATCCACGGGAACACACCGCCTTCCGCCGCGCGGCTACCCTCCGAGACCTCTTTGGCGGTTTCGCCAAAATCCGCACCCTCGACCAATTGCTTGCGGATCGATTCCGCTTCCGTTTGCTTGACGGCCTGGTCTTCCGGGGTTGCGCCCTTGTTGAGCACAATAACGCTGTACTTTACCTTTTCGGGAATGAAGTAGCTTTCCTTGTCGGCCTCGTATGCCTCGCGCACCTGTTCGGGCGTAACACGCGCCCGGCGGTATACCTCCTCATTCATCATCATGCCAACAGCCATCTGCTCGCGGGTGGTGTCCATATATTCTGCACGCGTTTTTTTCTGCCCGGCCAGCACCTGCTCGAACAGGGCGTCGTCGCCTTTGAAGCGTTCAGTGATGACGCGCTTGATTTCATCGTTCACGTATTGGTCGGGGATCTGTCCGCCGCGCGCTTTATAAGCCGCCATGATGAGCGCGCGCTCCACCAGTTCGTTACGGGTATTCACAAAGGCTTTTTCCAGCTCCTCCTCCAGCTTTGCCCCCTGGTAGGTGCGGTAGAGCTCCGGCAGGATTGGGGCCATTGCCTCGCGCACCTCACCCTGTGTAATGACCCGATCATTCACCGTGGCGGCATAGCCATCGATCTCGATCGACCTGTTTTTTATCGGCACATTATTCGTTTGCCCGAAAAGGGTCGTGGCGGCAAAGAGGAAACCAATAACTGGAAGATGTTTTTTCATACTCCAACACAGCATAAATAAAGGGGGCGCAGTGCGCAACGCCGAAAAGCGAATCCGTGAATATTCTTACGTTTCCACGTCAGGCTGTGATACAAAATCGTCGCTATGGACAAAACAACGAAACCTCGGGAACTCGGCAAGGCCGGTATCGTATCAATTGTCGGCCGCACCAACGTCGGCAAGTCAACGCTCGTCAACCATCTGCTGGGCGAAAAGGTCAGCATCGTCAGCGACACGGTGCAGACCACGCGCAACCTGATCCGCGCCATCCTCACCGAGCCGCGCGGGCAGATCGTCTTTCTCGACACCCCGGGCGTGCACAAGGCCACGGGCGAACTGGGCAAGAACCTCAACAAGGCGGCGCGCTCCGCCGTCGAGGGTGTCGATGCCATCCTGCTCGTGCTCGACACCTCCAAGAAACCCGCGCTGGAGGACGACGGCTGGTTCCGCCGCATCGCCCGCGAGGAGGTGCCCTGCATCATGGCGCTCAACAAATCCGACATTCATTATGATCGCTCCGCCGACTACAAAACCCTCTGGCAGGAAATCAAGGTGGAGAAGGAAAGCGGAATGGAACCCATCTGGACAACTGTCTCCGCCCTGCACGGCGACGGCATGGCCGGCCTGCTCGACACGCTTTTTGAAAACACGCCGGAAGGACCGCCGCTCTTCCCCGATGACATCCTCACCGACTATCCCCGCAAGCTCAACATGGCCGACGTCATCCGCGAAAAGCTCTTTTTCCGTCTGCATAGCGAGCTGCCGCACGCCGTCGCCGTCTGGATCGAAAATATTGACGAGCAGGAAAAGAAGTGGACGGTCGACGCCACCATCTATGTCGAGCGCCATTCGCAAAAGGGAATCGTCATCGGCGAAAAGGGCCGCCTGCTCAAATGGGTGCGCGAGCAGGCCGAAAAGGAGCTGTACGAAATGTATGGCGTGCGCTTCAAGCTCAAGCTCTGGGTCAAGGTCGAAAAGAACTGGCGCAAAAACTTCTGGATGCTCAAGAAGTTTGGCTACGCGTAGCTATCGGGTTATTGTACCCATTGTAATGCAGGCCGCCTTCTACTTCCCCGGAGCCATCGCCGCGGTTGGGTCGGCCTATCTCTTCTGGCGGCTGCGCGACACGCCCCAGTCCGTTGGCCTACCACCCATCGAGGAGTATAAGAACGACTTTACTGAAGAAGAACTGGCGCATTACTTATCTTGAGCCATTTTGCCGCAAACGGTATACAGAACCCTCGTTTTATTGATGCCGCTTGTGAAACCTCTGGTTTCAGCGCGGCGGGTATCCGTTAATGGGTATTGGCTAATAGGAAAACCCTTCATCAGGCAGGTCTTCCCCCAATAACCAATAACGAACAACTAGGAACCGGAACTGGCCAGGGGGCAGGTTCCTTATCGGAGCAGGTTTTATGAAAGTACCAGTCAGTTGGCTGAAGGAATATGTTGATTTCGAGGACACCATTGAGGGGTTGGCGGACAAGCTGACCTTTGCCGGGTTGGAGGTCGAGGCGATCGAAACGATCGGCTCGGATTTCGAGGGCGTTGTGACGGGCGAAGTAGTCCATATCGAGCCGCATCCCGGCGCCGACAAGCTGCAGATGTGCACGGTCGAATATGGTGCGGACGAAGCCATGCGCGTGGTTTGCGGTGCACCCAACGTCGAGGTGGGCGGCAAGTATCCATTCGCCCCGGTCGGCACCACCCTGCCCTGCGGCATCACACTCAAGAAGGCCAAGATCCGCGGCGAGGTTTCCATGGGCATGCTCTGCGCCAAGGACGAGCTGGGACTGGGCGAGGACCATTCCGGCCTGCTGGTGCTCGATGCCGCCCTCGAACCGGGAACCCCGTTCGTCAAGGTGTGGGGCGAGCCGGAAACGGTCATTGAACTCGAAATTACCCCAAACCGCCCCGACTGCCTCTCCATGATTGGCGTCGCCCGTGAAATGGCGGTGCTCTACGGCTCCGAGCTGAGGGTTCCGAAAGCTGAAATCTCCGAAACCAATGACGATGTGAACACCGAGATTTCAGTCACCGTTGAGGACGAGGAAAAATGCCCGCGCTACACCGCGCGCGTTCTGAAGGGTGCAAAGATTGCACCGTCGCCGGAATGGATGCAGAAGCGGCTCGAAGCGGCGGGCATCCGCCCGATCAGCAACGTGGTCGACATCACCAACTATGTCATGCTCGAAACCGGCTATCCGCTGCATGCGTTCGACAAGACCCTTGTGGCCGGCGACCAGATCATCGTCCGCACCGCCAAACCCGGTGAAAAAATGCACACACTCGACGATACCGAACGCGAGCTGACCGAAGAAATGCTCGTCATTGCCGACGCTGAAAAACCATCGGCCGTCGCCGGTGTAATGGGCGGTGCCGGTAGCGAAATCAAGGACGACACCTCGACCATCCTGCTCGAAGCCGCCGCGTTCGAACCCTCGACCATTCGCCACACGGCAAAGAGCCTTGGATTGATTACCGACTCATCCTACCGCTTCCAACGCGGCGTCAACACCGACTCTGTCGAATGGGCAAGCCGCCGCGCCGCCGCGCTGATGTGCGAACTAGCCGGCGCAAAACTCTGCAAAGGCATTGTCGATGTCTATCCGAAACCGAAGGCGCAGATAAAGATTCCGTTCGCATGGAAGCGCATCGAATCGATGATCGGCGCAACCATTCCCACGGATGACATGAAGCGGATTTTCCAGATCCTGGAAATCGGCATCGAGGACGATAACGGCAAGAGCGCAACCGCTGTTGTTCCGTCCTTCCGCCTCGATCTCGAGCGCGAAGTGGATCTCGTCGAAGAGATCGCCCGCATCCACGGCGTCGACAATGTTCCAGCCAAGACGCCGCTGGCCAAAGTGATTCCCGATTCCGACGACTCCCGCGTGCGCGCCATCGCCGAGCTGCGCGTCCGCCTGCAGGGGCTGGGCGTCAGCGAAATCCTAAACTACACGCTGGTGAACCATCCGCTACTCGATCTCTTTAACAAGGAGAACCGCGAAAATCGCGAAGAGCTACCCCACCCCATCAGCGTAGACCAGTCGGTGATGCGCACATCGCTGATCCCGCAGCTGGTCGAAAGCCTGGGTCGCAACCATTCGCGCCAGATCGACGAGGCCTGCTTCTATGAGCTGGGCCGTGTTTTCAATCGCATCGACGGTGCTCCGGTGCAAACCGAAACCGTGTCGCTCGGCATGATGGGGCCAACCGGGCGGTCGCTGCTCGAAAAACGTGCGGCGGTTTCTGACGAGGAAATGTTTGTCTGGATGAAGGGTCTGGTGGAAAAGCTGCTCTCCGCGCAAAGTATCGACGCCGTTTCCTTCAAGGCCGAGGATCGCCCCGAATTCGAGAACGGCAAGGTCGTTTCCGTCTTGATTGATGGCAAAGTCATCGGCTGCATGGGGCTGGTGAACAAGACCGCGCGCGATGAATGGCGCCTGACAGGGCCGGTGGCTGCCGCCGAGTTAAACCTCGACACCTTGCTGAAAAACGCATTTGAAATTGCCAAGATCGAAGACCTTGCTCAGTTTCCGTCGATGAGCCGCGACATTGCCTTGGTACTCGATGAATCCACCCGCCACGAGAATGTTGTGGCGCTGATTGAAAAGGCCAACCCGAAGGATCTCGAATGCTTTGGTCTGTTCGATGTCTACCAGGGCAAGGGCATTGAAAAGGGAAAGAAGAGCCTGGCGTATACCTTCGTCTACCGCTCCGCCAAGCAGACCCTGACCGACAAGAAAGTAAACAAGGCGCACCAAAAGCTGGTCGACTTCCTCTGCAAGCAACTCGGTGCCACCCTGCGAGAAGGTTGACATGGATCTGTTTTTAAGTAGATTTTTCACACAAAGACACGAAGCCACCAAGCAGTGAAACAATTGGTTCTTTGCGGCTTTGTGTCTTGAGCGACGAAAGGAGCGGGTGTGAGAAAATATTGTTCCAGTTGTTTCTCCGCAAGGCTCCAGAAGTTCTTTTCCTACGGTTTTCTTGTTTTGCTCATGGTCGCAACCGTGGCCGATGCGCGGAGCTGGACGGATACGCAGGGCCGCAAGGTCGAGGCGGAAGTCGTCAAGGTCAACCCGGATCGAACCGTCGTGCTGAAAACCGGGCGCGGAAAAACCGTCGCCGTTTCATTCGACACCTTTTCGGAAGAGGACGTCGAGCATTTGGAATACCTGCTTTCACGGAAAGGACGCGGCAAGCTGCATGCCGTTCCATGGAACGAGATGAACGAAATCTTCGGACTCGAAATCTGGCAGGACGACCTGCTGTGGAACGACCCCACCGCCGCCGCAGCCGAACGCATGAAAATGGAGAAGGAATCAAAAACCGACTTCATGGAAAACCACCGTGCCTACCCGCTTGGCAAAGTGAAGGTTCTTACCGAGCCGGTCTACACTACCGCCCTCTATGGCGGCCCAGAACATGTCGAAAGTCTCTCCTTCGTCTTTCTCAATAAAGGCGACATACCGCGTTCGGAAAAAGGACGGAGCCGCCCGCCATCCGCCAGGGAGATCGAGGCCAGCGGCATGCGCGTGCACGATGCATTGGCGCCAAAGCTGGGGAAACCAAAGCGCGACTCGCTCGGAAAGGACGACCTGCGCGAAAAGGTCTGGCGCTGGGACTGGAACGGCCACGCCATCATGCTATCCCTGCAGGAGGGGAAATATGCCGTCGTGCGCATTATGCCCGGCGAACGCGCCGAATGCGGCGGACGGATCGAAAAAGTCAATGACGACGAGCTAAGGGCGCGCATAGCCTCCTGCATCGACCGGCGCGAAAACGGCGACGTGGTCATCCGCAACATTCCGATGATCAACCAGGGGCCGAAGGGCTACTGCTCGCCCGCCACGTGGGAGCGCTACCTGCGCTACCTCGACATCCCGGCCGACATGTACCTGCTCGCCCTCGCCGGCAACACGGGTGCCGGCGGAGGAACCTATTCGCAAAACATGGTCAAGGCCACCCGGAACATAATCTCCAGCAATGGACGCAAGCTCAAGGAAATCGACTCACGACCATCACTGGACAATGTCTCCAGATACATCAACATGGGCTTGCCCATCATGTGGCGCTTACGCAGCACACCCTCGTTCCAGCGGACAGCCAATAACTGCACCGCCGTGCGCAACGGAAAAGAGCCGAAGGAAAAGAAATCCGGCCAGAAGGAAGACTCCGTCGGCGGAGGGCACATCTGCCTCATCATTGGCTACAACGGGCAGACCGGCGAAATCGCCATCTCCGACAGCTGGGGGCCAAAATTCGCCGAGCGCTGGGTCCCCCTCCCCGAAATGCAGAAAGTCTCCCGTTCCTCCAAAGGCATGATCGTCATCCGGTGGTAGTCTTGATTGGATTGCGAGCTCTCTTGCTCACGGAATTCCAAGGCTTATTTTGGTTGCGGGCGGTTTGGGTCGCCGATATATTCGGTGCTCGATTTTAGGAAAGCACAAAATATTTAATCAACGACAAGGAGACTAGTTATGTCAGAAATCATCGATATATTGGCGCGGGAAATTCTCGACTCACGCGGCAACCCGACCCTCGAAGTGGATATTACCCTCGATTCCGGCGCGATCGGCCGTGCAGCCGTTCCGTCCGGCGCCTCCACCGGCGTCAACGAAGCGCTTGAGCTACGCGATGGCGACGACGCCCGCTACCTCGGGAAAGGCTGCCAGAAAGCCGTCGACAACGTAAATGACATCATTGCGCCGGAGATCATCGGTATGGATGCCATCGACCAGGTCGGCATCGACAACCTGATGCTCGAACTCGACGGCACCAAGACCAAATCCAAGCTCGGCGCCAACGCCATGCTGGGCGTTTCCCTCGCGGCGGCCCACGCCGCGGCCGATGAACTCGGCATCCCGCTGTTCCGTTACATCGGCGGCACCAATGCGAAAGCCCTGCCGGTTCCGATGATGAACATCATCAACGGCGGCTCGCACTCCGACGCTCCGATTGCGTTCCAGGAATTCATGATCCGCCCGATCGGCGCATCGTCCTTCAAGGAAGGCCTGCGTTGCGGCGCGGAAGTATTCCACGCGCTGAAAGCCATCATTAAAGGCAAGGGTCTCAGCACTGCCGTCGGCGACGAAGGCGGTTTTGCCCCCAACCTTTCCGGCGGCACCGAGGAAGCCCTCGATTCCATCATGCAGGCCATCAAGGATGCCGGATACGAGCCGGGCAAGGATGTTACCATTGCCCTCGACTGCGCGGCCTCCGAATTTTTCGAAGACGGGGTCTACAACTATGCCAAGTTTGAAGGCGAAGGCGGTGCAAAGCGCTCTTCCGCCGAACAGAGCGACTACCTCGCCGAACTCATCGGAAAGTACCCGATCGACTCCATCGAAGATGGCATGGACGAACAGGACTGGGATGGCTGGAAGATCCTCAACGACAATATTGGCGATCGTTGCCAGATTGTCGGCGACGACCTGTTCGTAACCAATGTGGAATTTCTGGCGCGCGGCATCAAGGAAGGCAGTGCCAACTCGATCCTCATCAAGGTCAACCAGATCGGCACGCTGACCGAAACGCTCAACGCGATCGAGATGGCCCACAAGGCCGGATTCACCGCCGTCGTTTCACACCGTTCCGGCGAAACCTCCGACACCACGATCGCGGACATCGCGGTAGCCACGAATGCGGGACAGATCAAGACCGGTTCCCTGAGCCGTTCCGACCGCATCTCCAAATACAACCAGCTGCTCCGCATCGAGGAAATGCTCGGCACCGACAGCCGCTATGGCGACGCATAATCAACGTATAATGCGTTTGATGAAAAGGCGGCCTCCGGGTCGCCTTTTTTGTTTTCATTGCACAGAGAGTCATAAAACAGCCTTGTCGATTTGGAGATTCCCGCTATATTCCAGCCAACACGAACAACATACTCATGCAACAGACGGAAAAATACTGGAATTTGATTAACCGCATTGTGCTGATCGCCGTTGGCATTATGGCCGCCGTTGGTGTTGTGCTGGCCTTCACCCCCAAAGTAAAGCAAATGCATGACTACCAGAATATCGTAGATAACAAGCAGCAGCGGATTGATATCGCTGTTTCTACAGTGCAAGAAACCAAGGACAATATCCGACGCTTCAAAAACGACCCCGACTTTGTGGAGAAAGTAGCGCACGAAGTCGGCTACGCCCACAAAGACGAAACTATTTTCCGCTTCCGCGAAGAAACCGGAACATACTGATTTTTGATTTGCGAATTTTGATTTTCGGATGGGCGTCGCCCATGCCCTTTTAAAAGAAAGCCGTCGGAGACCCAAGAATCAGCGATCAAAAATCAACAGCCAAAAATCCCGCACCCTCCTCCCCCATCGCCTGGGCGATTGCCGGTTCCGACTCCGGCGGTGGGGCGGGCATTCAGGCCGACCTGAAGGTGATGAATGCTTTCGGTGTACACGGTTGCACCGCCATCACCGCCCTCACGGCGCAAAACACGCTTGGCGTCCAATCCTCGGAACCCGTTTCCGCAACCATGCTCCGCGCGCAACTCCAAGCGCTGGAAACCGATCTTCCGCCCGCCGTGATCAAGACGGGAATGTTGGGAAGCGTAGGTTCCTGCAAAATCATTGCTGAGTTTTTGGAACGATACGGGATACGGGATGCGGGATGTGGAAAGAAAGGCTCTGGATCAGTGGTAAAGCCTCTTCTCGTCTGCGATCCCGTACTCAAGTCCACCTCTGGCACCGGTCTGCTCGACCCCGAAGCGCTTGATCTCTTGATCCATGGAGTTTTCCCGCACGTTGGAATCCTTACGCCAAACCTTCCGGAGGCTGAGATCATCCTCGGGGGAAACTTTCACAGGGTGGAAAACGCCGCCGAGGAAATACTGGAACTGGGCGTGGGTTCGGTGCTGATCAAGGGTGGCCATGCAGAAGGCGATGAGTGCCGCGACTACTGGACGGACGGAACGCAATCGCTCTGGTTGTCGAGCCCGCGCATTGAAACCGCCGCCACGCACGGCACCGGATGCATTCTTTCCTCCGCCATCGCCTCGGCCATTGCACTTGGGCAGAACATGCCCGAAGCCATTGCCACCGCGAAAACGTTCTTGAACCAATGCCTGAAATCGCCCGCCAATATCGGGGCCGGCCCTGGTCCCATGCGCATTGAACCCTTTCGAAACGCGGAGGAAGATCGGCCAATCGTTGTAGGTGGGGTCGGCGACCCCGCCATCGCGCGCAAAGTAGGATCGACCAAATAGGATTATCCGGGGTCGGCGACCCCGGCTACAATCACTGGAACGTCGTAAGCCCGGCAATGGCCGCGCCGACAACGGGGGCATCGTCGACCTGGATGCAGCGGATGTGCAGCCCGCGCGCATTAAGCAATTCCCCCAGATAGGCTTGCACCTTGTCGGCCAGTTGGTAGGTTTTGTAATAGGTGGAACCGTCGATATTGACGCACACCGGCCGCTGTGGATCTTGCCCGGCTCCGCCTTTCACCACGGCGGCGGTAATGTTTACCGCGGTCAGTAGCGCGGCGCGGTCAACCACCGCCATGAAAACGGTCTTCATGGTTTCGCGGTCGGCGGCATCGAATGCCTCGGAGCCGAGTACACCGATATCGCCACCGTTATCCATTGCGAGATTGTCGATGTGGATGGTTGAAAGATCCTTCATGATGGAGAGAGCCGCGCCACCTCCATCGGAAAAGACGCCCTCGGATGCCAAGGCTTGAAGTAGTTCCAACGCGAGCAATCCCATATAGGCGCCGGAAATAGCCTTCTCGAAGACATGCCCTCCGGGATTTTCGCTGCGGGTGTCTAACTGTAGGTCGAGGGATCCCCGTTTGAATGCGGAAAACCCGCCTGATTCAACATTGATGACCTGTGCGCCCTCGCCCAGATAGCCGTCAAGCTTACCAATGTTTTCATTGCGCTCAACGTAGGCGGTATTGGTCCCGGTGCCAAGAATGAAGCCAGCATAGGAGGAGGCATTAAAAGCCAACCCCTGCCCCATTCCCGCTAATAGTGCGGCGACGGTATCGTTCAGGATGACGACCTGCTTGCCGAAAATGCCGCGTTCTTCCAGCACACCGAGCAACCCGGCTCCAATAGGCGCCCCGACCAGTTCAGGGATCTTGATCTCTTTGGTCCAATGCAACAGGCGTCCGTCAAAATCCGGAAGAATAGCGGCTGGATAGGAGAAACAAAAACCGATCTGCCGGAATTCGTCCTTCAACGGCACCAACGCATCCGCGAGCACGGAGTAGAACTCGGAGGCCGTCAGCTCGCGGTCGCGGCCGGGCATGGGCTGCTTGCTGAAACCCGAAAGCTGGATATCGCCCTGTCCATCGAATCGGGCAATGCAAACCCGCAGGTTGGTTCCGCCCACATCGATCACCGCCACGGGCGTGTCGGCGGGAACTTGCCCATCTGCACCCACATAGGAGGGGATCATCGCCAGCGAGCTGGCCTCGCCGTTCAGCCCCTTCTCCATCTCGTCCAGGAAACGATCGATCAGACCATCGGCATCATAGGCCTCGGCCGAGACCATCTGTTCTTTGAGCCAACCGTTGATATCCATTTGCTTCCCTTTCTAAAAATCGTAGGCGAGGCTGACGATGAGCTGGTAGTCGTCTTGCTTCGGGAAGACAGGAGTCCCCCCATCATCGATCGGCGTTGGCTTTTCGATGCGATCCCAAATGATCGAGACATCAAGGTCGAGATCGCCGATCAGGTCGAACGAAATGGTGCCGAGCATGTGGTGGGTGTATTGCCCGTTGGCCTCGTTGAGCAAACGCATGGAATAGTCGTAGAGGATGTCGATGTCGCCGGTTAGTTCATAATCAAATTTAGTACCTGCAGTAAAGAAGGGCGAATCAGACGAGGCGGGATCGCCCAACTGCACCGATTCGAAACGTAGTTCCTGATAGCCCAAGCCAGCATTGATGGTCCACTCGGTTCGCGGGGTGCGGATGAAGTCGTAACCAAATCCGGTGGAGGCGGAATACTGCCCGCCAATGTTGGAAAATGGATCCCGGTAGTATTCCGCTTCCAGCGTCTTCCAGTAGAAACGCGCGGTAAAGAACCAGTCGAAGTAGCCGGAGATGCGCTGGTTGTCTGCGGTCTTGTCGCTGGTCGCGGGATCGCCGCCAGTCGCCTCGCTATAGTTGGCGAGATAGTCGGCATTGAAACGGGTGCGGGCGGTTCGCCGTTTAAGGTTTGCCATGACGGTGGCATCGACCGTTTCCGTATTTCCACCGCGCGCATTGGCCCCGATCGATGCCGAGCCCGCCCAATAATCCCGCTCGCGTTGCTTTCCGCCCGCAATGGAGATCACCCGCTCGCGCGGAATGCTCACTTCGTGTTCGCTGCGGACTAGTTTAACCTGGTCGCCCTTGATCACCAGCACCCCGCGCAGGATGGAGGTGTCGCGGTGGCCGCCGTCTCCCTCAAGGAACACGGATTTCATGGCCCGGGTCCGCAGTTGCTTGACATCATCGAAGTCAAACTCCTGCAGCCCCATCTCATCGCTATCAAACTCCAGCGTAAAATCATACATCACCTTAAAGTCGCCCTTCAGCCATTCGCCCGAGGTGAGTTGCAACCAGTCGAATTCGCTATCGGCGGGCGGCGCGAAGGCCTCCCACGGATCAATCTTCTTTGGAGCTTCCGTACTCTTTTTGGCTTCTGCCTGGCGGGCGATCTCCGCCTCCTCTACCGCTTCAGCGGCCCGGGTCTCTTTCGAGGGTGCGGTATCCTTTTCAACTACCATGGCCTCCACAGCCTCCGCAACCTTTACATCATTCGTCGCCAAGGTATCATCCACGACCTTCACCTCGTTCGTAGCCACCGCAAAAGCCATCCCTGCGCTCAATAACCAGCAAAATAAAACTCTCATCATTCCAATTTCCTATTCTATTCGTTGTGGTACGGATGCCCCTCCACCACCGTCATGGCGCGGTAGAGGGCCTCCAGTAAAACAATGCGCGCCACGCCGCCCGCCAACACCAGCGAGGAGAGCGACCAAACCGCATCCGCCCTCTCCCGCACCGATCCGGCAAGACCCAGCGCACCACCAATCACCACCACCATTCGCCGTTTTCCGGCCATTGGCCCCCCGCCTTGGCGCGAGGCCTTCACCAACTCCGCCACCTCCAAGGTTTGGATCTTTTGACCCCGCTCGTCGCAGGCAACCAGATAGTCGCCCTCCTTCAGCAGCTTGAAGATCCGCTTCACCTCGGCCTGTTTCGTCTGCTCCGATGCGCGCGACGAGATCTTTTCGTCCTTATACTCCAACACCTCGACGCAAAAGCCCTTCAGGCGCTTTGCATACTCCTCCTGCGCCGCGGCCAGTGCCTTCGGCTTAATCCTTCCCGGCAATAGCACGCAAATTTTCATGCACCGGTTATAGAGGAAATGAATGGCCCGCAAAAGAAATAATCAACGCGGGCAACAGGATGTGGCGGTCACTCCTCCTCTATGCGCAGGCGAATGAATTGCCGCTCTTCGTTTTCGGTGGGAATCCGGTTGGTCACGGCGGCGTAGTCGGAATCGATAACGGCGGTTCCCACCACTTCATAGGCGGCGTTTGTCCAAGCCCCGGAAACAAGGTCGG
>DAOUQA010000250.1 GCA_030625905.1 Kiritimatiellales bacterium
GAAGAGGAGTGGCTGGCGGATACGCGCCCCAACGACAGTAACTCGTTTTTGCGGGTGACGGATTATTCTTCCGCGAGCAATCTGGTGTTCAGCAGTTCGATCAACCGCAAATACCAAATCCAATATCGCGTTGACCTTACCGACACCAACGAAGTGTGGGAAACCGAGGTGGATTGGTTCGACGGCTCCCTTTCGCAAACCATGCAGCCGGTTTCGACCTCCACGAGCAATCGCTTCTACCGTGTTCGCGCCACGCTACGCTGATTTTCCACCTCCCGTTTCCCTAGAGCCAAAGCCGCGTTGGTGCAGCAACGCTTCCCCGACCAGCGAGAGAAAAGTGCTCTCTGCTCGCACGGCACCGCTTTCCCTTCGGGTGAAGCGGTACACCGGGCAACAGCTGACGAAGCCGGTACAATGGAAGATTCGAGTCCCCCAATGCCTGTCGGATATGCGCTCGATGCATGGAGGTTCAGGGTTCTATCTCACCATGCGGGTGCGATGGATTTCCATGCATAGGTTTTCAAGCAACCGATCAATGCACTTTTCGATTTCACTGTCTGACGATTTGAAGGGGGCAAACGGAAAAAGGAAGAGCTGTTGGCGATGGTTTACGCTTTGGGTGAGCCAGATCTTTTTTTCCTTCCCGGTGGCCGGTTCCTTCAGGATAGCCAACATTTGGAAGGTGTCGGACGAGGTGTAGGGAACGAGAAACAGCGTCAGGGCGGAAAGGGTTTGCCTGGTCGTGCTGGTCTCCTTTTCGTTGACGAGGCCGACATGGAGCTGAAGGTCGGCGGTCTTCAGGTCGCCTGACACGGACGAAAACATGCCGCAGGATTCCAGCCGGTTGAGGCAGCGTTGTTCCAGGTAGGCTTGGTTTCGGGCATCGTTTTGTGTCCAAGACTTTCCGTTGAGCTTTCCCTTGAAGACCATGGTTGCACGGAGGGTCTTCTTTTGCCGTACGGAAGGATAGTCAGAAATCCGTTTGAGCTGGTTCCCCTGGAAGGAGGCGCATCCGGAGAGAATACCTGAAAGCAATACGAGCAATAGGTTTGCTGTCCATTTTTTCATCCTGTGTATCCTTTCGAGTAGTGAATTTCTACAGGGTTTTATCCATCCATTCGAGCACAAATGAAAGAACATCCTTCTTGCCGGGATCGTTGTGGAGTTCGTGGAAGAAACCCCTCCATATTTTCAGTGTGCACGCGGCATCCGCCCGGAGTGCGAATTCCCGCGAAGCCTTGGCCGAGGTGATCCGGTCGGCGCTACCGTGCATCAGCAGCAGAGAGCAGGGGAGGTCGGTGGCATGCGCCATATTCCACTCCCCGTTCCGGATCATTTCCAGCGCGAGGGTTGGCGTAATCCGGTCGTGGGTCAGCGGGTCGTTGCGGTAGGCGCGCACAACCTCCGGATCGCGTGCGAGATCATTCGTGTTTAGCCCGTTCGGGAGAGCAATCGGGACGCGTAGCGCCCGCAGTGCACGAGCCGACATGAGTTTCCACGTGGACGGGGGGGTGGCCATCCGCAACATCGGTGCCGAGGCGATAACCCCGGCCAGCTTCGGTAATCGGCGAAGGCCATAGTGGAGAACCAGATTTCCGCCGAGGCTGTGGCCATAGAGGAAAACAGGAACATTCGGATAACGTTCCTTTGCCGTTTCCAATAGCTGGGAAATATCATCCATCAAGGCGGGATAGTTTGGGGCATGGCCGCGCTTGCCCCCCGACCGTCCGTGACCGCGCAGATCAAACGACACGAGGGCATATCCCGCTTGGTTGAACGCTTCGGCCACATGGCCGTATCGCCCGCAATGCTCGCCCAAGCCATGCACAAGGCAGACAACAGCCGACGTCTCGGCCTCAGGCTCCCAGCCTTGGCCCTGGAGGTTCAGCCCATCAAAGGATTCGATTGTAAATTCAAAGTGTAGCATCTCTCATGAGTCCTTCTATACAATTGATTGCGGCGGGGGAGTCGTTGAGGCAGGGGATCATGCGGAATGATTCGCCCCCGGCTTCGAGGAAGATTTCCTTGCCGCGAATTTCGATCTCTTCGAGCGTTTCGAGGCCGTCGCAAAAGAAGCCGGGGCAGATGACGGCGAGATGCTTGATCCCTCGTTGCGGCAATTTGCACAGCACCTCGTTGGTATAGGGCTCCATCCATTTTGTGCGTCCCAACCGTGACTGGAATGAAACCGAGTAGCGTTCTTCAGGAATACGTGCTTTGGCGGCGATGGCCTTGGTGGTTTCCATGCACTGGACACGGTAGTCGGGGGGATCCATTTTCTTTAAATGCCGCACCGGAAGGCCGTGGTAGCTGAAAAGGATATGCTCGTCCACATCGGAGAGTGATTCTGCCAGCGGCTGGATGAAGGCGGGGTGTTTGTAGAATGGCGGCACGACGCGCAGCGCCGCACGATCTTTGATTTCCGCCCTTACCCTGGCGATGCACGCACCGGTAGTGGCCATGGCGGATTGCGGGAACAGGGGGAGCAGACAGATTTCTTCAACGCCAGAACTAAGCAGCCGATTGATTGCCTCCTTCGCCGATGGTTTTCCATAGGTCATGCCCACCTCAACCGCTAAAGGGTCAGTCCGATATTCTGATAATATTAAAATATCGGACTGACCCCTTTTGCACAGTTCGGTGGAATAGTGAACCAGCGGCGAACCGTTGCCCGTCCAAATGGCCTTGTAGGCCTCGGCTGATTTCGCCGGGCGGCGTGGCAGGATGATTCCGTGAACCAGCATTGCGCGTAGCGGCCACGGCAGGTCGACCACATGCGGATCCATCAGGAATTCCTTCAGGTAGCGGCG
>DAOUQA010000146.1 GCA_030625905.1 Kiritimatiellales bacterium
AGTCGGCATCGAACGGCAGCTCGATACCCCACGCGAGGCGCGACTTTGGCCGCGAGATGCAGAGATCCTGCAGCTCCTTGGTTTTGAGGAAGCCGAGCGTTTCGTTGGCGCGGAAGGCGGGCTGGATAAAGCCGGGATGGGTTTCGATGTAGTCGATGAGCCATTCCTGGTATTTGCCCATGCGGAAGAAATAGTTGGACTCGACAATGGAGTCGACCTTGCGGCCGCACTCGGGGCAGTTGCCCTCGACGAGGTCTTTTTCGGTAAAGAAGCGTTCACAGCCGACACAGTACCAGCCCTCGTATTCGGCCTTGTAGATTTCATCGCGGTCGAACAGCTCCTGCAGGGTCTGCTGGACGATGGTCTTATGGCGGGGCTCGGTGGTGCGGATAAAGTCGTCGTTCGTGATTTCAAGGCGTTTCCATAGCTCCTGAAAGCGGACGACGGTCTGATCGCACTGCTCCTGCGGCGTAATGCCGTTGGCATCGGCCGCCTGCTGCACCTTCTGCCCGTGTTCGTCGGTTCCGGTAAGGAAGTGGGTCGGAACGTCGAGCAGGCGGTGGTAGTTGGCCAGCACGTCGGCGAGGATCGTCGTATAGGAGTGGCCGATATGCGGCTTGTCGTTCACGTAGTAGATCGGCGTGGTTACATAGTATTTGGATGGTTTTTCGCTCATGGCAATCCCCTTGGGAGATCCTAATCCCTAATTTCTAAATCCTAAACAAATCCCGATCCCAAAATAACACTATCCGTGTCCATTGCGTTTATCTGTGGTTCTCTGGGAATCGTCCGGGCGATGATAGGGAGAACACCGCAAGATACAAGCGTTGAATTGCCCGCCCCATCCTGTTAGCCTCCTTGCCAAAAGAGAGTAGCAACGAATCCAATTCCCGGAAAATCTATTCGTTGCTTTACATTCATTCGCTGCCCATTAAATTCGCGTCCATTCGTGGTTGAAAATATGAACTTCAGACCCTGCATAGACCTGCACAATGGGAAGGTGAAACAGATCGTCGGTGGCTCGCTGGCCGATGGCCAGGAGCCAGACACCCACTTTGTTTCCGAAAAGCCCCCGGCATGGTTTGCCGAGCTCTATCAAAGCGACGGGCTGACCGGTGGGCACGTGATCAAGCTCGGCGAGGGCAATGACGCCGCGGCACGCGCGGCATTGGCAGCCTGGCCCGGCGGACTTCAGGTCGGCGGCGGCATCACTGCCGATAACGCCGCCCAGTGGCTGGAAGCCGGTGCGGCACAGGTGATCGTGACCTCAACTATTTTCCAGAACGGCCGGATCGATGGTGAACGACTGAAGCGGTTGGTCTCCGCGATCGGCAAGGAACGGCTGGTACTGGATCTAAGCTGCCGCAAAAGGGATGGTCAATATTATGTGGTCACCGACCGCTGGCAGACTTTTACTGAAACCATTGTGGATGCTGAATCGCTTGCACAACTCTCGGCCCACTGCCGTGAATTCCTCGTACACGGCGTGGATGTGGAAGGCAAGCGGCAGGGCATGGACGAGGCACTGATTCAGCTGCTCGCCGAGCATTCACCGATCCCGTGCGTCTATGCCGGCGGTGTCCGATCGTTTGATGATTTGGAAAAGCTAAACACGACAGGTGGCGGCAGGATTGATGTCACGGTCGGCTCGGCACTCGATCTTTTCGGCGGATCGATGCCTTATCGTGACGTGGTGGAATATTGCCGGAACCGCTAACCTAGCGCGCTCCATCGGAATGGAAGCACGCGCCACACCGCGCATGCCCACACCGCACATGCCCACACCGCACATGCCCACACCGCGCACACCCACACCGCAAAGGGCCGAGCAACAAACCGGTGTAGTGCGGTCTTCCATTCCGATGGAGACCGCTTTTCTCGTTCCGCCTCTTCAATAACGAATCGGCACAATCACACCCTGATATTTCCAATCATCGGTACAGGAAACCAGTCCGGCGCGAACAGGATTCATGCGAACGTAGTCCCACTTCGCGGAATAGCTGTCCGCATTGCGAAGAACATGGTCGAAAAAATTGGGCTGCCAATGAGGTTGATCAATCCCCGATTCCCGCAAGGACTTCGATAATGATTTCTTAATAAATCCAATCGTACGACCCAGTTGGTATTGATGGGGATCGATGCGTAGAAACAGATGAATATGGTCCGGCATAATGACAAACTCGCCGCAGGCAATCCCCTGTTCCGCCTTCCGGGTCATGAGGACCACAAAGTGGCTGTAGAATTGATCCGTAGCCAGAACGCGTATCCGGTTATGTGTGCAAAAAGTGATGAAATATAGAGGTGGGTCATATTTCCTGAAAATAGTCGAAAGATGCGGAGGCCGGTCGGGGATCTTTTTATTCATCTCGCGAGCATGATATATATTTTCGATTAATCTTGTGAAGAACAATTTAGGTTCAATATACGAGTGCGTTCCACTGAAATAGCGCGCTCCCGCAGACGGGAAGCACGCACCACACCGTTCAGACCCCACTCCCCACGGTGTAGCGCGGGGTTGCCCCTCGCTCCGCGTCCATTCCGATGGAACCCGAAAAAAGCCGCCCGGGAACCGAGCGGCTTTTTTGTGAACCTTCAGAATATTTAAAACTAAAAATCGTACGTCAAACCGGCAACAATGGTGACATCATTGTAGTCGGCATTATCGCCGGTGCCCGCATCGATAACGGCCGGGGTATTGTCATATTCATCCCGTAATTCGATAAACATAGACAGCTGAGTGCTGACTTTGGTTTTCAGGCCGGTCACGAGCAAGCCGTTACCGTCATCGGTATCCTCAACATTTACACTGTATTCAATGTTGAAATAGTAGGAGGCCGTCTCGGTGAAATCCCACAGATAGTTAGCGGCCACCCGAATCTCTGCAAAATCGTCCTCGGTCGTTGCCGTCCGCTCATAAACCCAGTTCGCACCAACGCTGGTATCAAACTTCATGGTTTCCTTATTAATGAAGTAGTAGCCGATGTTCGGGCCGAGTTTTAAACGGGTACGAATGTTTTTTATATCATCATAATAAGCTTCACCAAAAGCACCGGCAAAAAAGTTTCCCCCACCAAACTTATAGCGGTATTCCGATTGCCCACGAGCCTGTCCTTCGGTTTGGGTTCCTTCGCTCTTTCCATATTCGGTATAGAGGCTATTGAGCCAGTCGTTCCTTGGTGCATAGCGGTCGCCCTTGAGCGTTCCAGTGAAAAATGATTTTTCGGTATTGCCGTCCTTGTAGGTCGCACCCAGCGCTAGGCTGCTCTTCCATGTGGTGTTCGTGACCCCCTCGTCCGCGAACCCGGCCAGTGGCAACGCAACCAGTGCGGTCAGCGCAACCAGCAACATTCCCTTAACTACCCTCATATTAACCTCTCCTTAATTTGTTTGCTCGGAACATAATCAAGAACATAAAAGGTCGCAACTCTAAAAAAATCCCCCAGGCGATTATACGTAGCGCGCCCCCCCTTATTTAGACGGCTCGCTGGTTGACACTCCCCGGAGGTGGCTTAGAATTACGACAGAATAAAGGGAGTTGTTATGGCATTCGATCAAACCAAAGACGTACTCGCACACGCACGGAAGTTCCACCAGAAGCTCAGCGTCTTCTATGAAGATCTGAAGGACTCGGCCAATAAGGAACGCACACGCGCGTTGCTCGACTACATGAGCCGGCACGAAAAATATCTCGCCGACTGCCTGATCCAATACGAGGAGCAGGTTTCGGACAACGTGCTCGACACCTATTTCAAGTATGGCTCCGAAAGCACCAAGATAACCGCCATCTCCGATTTCGAGATCAAGCCGGACATGGAGGTGGCCGACGTGGTGGCCGCTGCGATGCATTTCGATGCCTGCCTGATCGCATTCTACCGCGAAATGGCACAGCGCGCCCTCTCCGAAAAGGTGCGGGAGGTTTTTGAAAACCTGCTGGTCATGGAGCAGCACGAGCAAATCGAGTTGAGTAAACAGACGCTGGACCTCGGATCGCTATAATGAGATTCCCATCTTGCGACGTTTTGTCTATTCTGCCGGCATGATTTATCAATTCGAAGACCACACCCCCTCCTTGCCAAAAAAATACTATGTGGCCGACAGCGCATCGGTCATCGGCAACGTCATTCTGCACAACCAAGCCAGTATCTGGTTCGGGGCGGTATTGCGCGGCGACATTGAACCGATCACCCTCGGCGAACGCAGCAACATTCAGGACAACTCCGTTGCGCACACCGGCCTCGGCCATCCCGTAATTGTTGGCAACGATGTCACCATCGGACACCAGGTCACCCTGCACGGCTGCACCGTCGGCAACAACTGCCTGATCGGCATGGGCGCCATCTTGCTCGATGGGTGCGAGATTGGCGACAACTGCATCGTCGGGGCGGGAGCCTTGGTGAAACAAAACCAAAAAGTCCCCTGCGGCTCCCTTGCGGTTGGATCCCCCGCCCGCGTCATCCGCAAATTATCGGCGGAGGAAATTTCCGATATCCGGGAATATGCCGAGCGCTACGTCGCCCTCCAGGCCCGCTACCAGAACGGCGGCATCACGCCCGTCGAATAGTTACCGGTTCGCACAGCCGAATCTCTTCCGGCGAAACATCGGCGCGCCAAGCATAGGCTTCTACGCCAACATCGAGTGCCGCCGTCAGCGCGGCGGCGTATTGGGGGTCGATCTCATCCGCCACGCGGAAAGCCGTTCCATCGGAGCGAGAAATGACATAGAGCATTGCGGCGCGATGGCCCTCCCTCACCACCTCCATCAATTCGTTGAGGTGCTTGCGCCCGCGCTCGGTGACCGCATCGGGAAAGGCATAGCAACCATCGCCCACCAGCAACGTGACGCTCTTAACCTCGACATAGCAGAGATCGTCTCCACTTCGCAGTAGCAGGTCGAACCGGCTGTTGCCAAACGTCTGCTCGCGCAGCACCTCGGCATAGCCCGCCAGTTCGGGAATGATTCCGTTCGTCACCGCCTCGGCGGCCATGGCATTGGCACGGCCCGTATTCACGCAGATCCAGCATCGGCCGTTATGCACCAGCTCCCACGTGAAACGATATTTGCGCTTCGGGTTCCGGCTATCGGAAAGCGCCACGCGCCAGCCCGGCTCCGCACACGTGGTCATCCGCCCCGTGTTCGGGCAATGCGCGGTAATCACGCTGCCGTCCTCCAACTCCACATCGGCGAGAAAGCGCTTGTAGCGTTTGATCAACCTGCCAAACAAAAGGGGTGAATCGAATTTCATCGGAACTCCAAACCAACGAGGAGCATAGTATCGACAACGAGACGCAGCAATCCCATCTTCACGCGATTTGGCACGATGAATCTTCCGTGGTCTAATTATCCCATGGATACGCTGATACCAGAAGAGCGCTCCAAGCTCATGGCCAAGTTCGACAGCAACGTCGCCAATGATAAAAGGCACACCCACAAAACGGAACCCATCCCTATATCATTAATGCTATATTTGAGACGAGCCGATTAGTCCCCAACCGGCTCATGGAAAAGCGAAAGCATGACTCCCGCGCGCAACCGGAGAATGATTAGCTGCCACAAAAC
>DAOUQA010000172.1 GCA_030625905.1 Kiritimatiellales bacterium
TGGATGCAGGATAATGTCCGGCGCGGCGGCGAGCTCGTCGGCGGACAGGGCGGCGCGGTTCCAGACTTCAGCTTTGCCACGCTCTACCGTCTGCGTAGGTGGGAAAATGGAGAACTGGTCAATGTATTGGAACGCGGGGAAGCCGTTCCGATGAATGCAGATCCATGTGAGTTTATTTGCCGCTAAAATGATAAGGAGGTTTGGGAATGGAAATTATTATCAAGCAAAATGCAGATATGGCGAGCCATGCGTCGGCACGCGTCGTGGCGCGGTTGGTGCGCGAAAAACCGAACGCGGTGCTGGGGCTAGCGACGGGTAGCACGCCGCTGATGCTCTACCGGGAGCTGGTTCGCATGCACAAGGAGGAGGGGCTGGATTTCAGCCGGGTCACCACCTTCAACCTTGATGAATATATTGGGCTGAAAAAGGAGCACCCGCAGTCCTACTACACCTTTATGTGGGAAAATCTTTTTAGCCAAATCAACATTAAACCGGAAAACGTCCATCTTCCCGATGGCATGGCGGCGGATGTTCCGGCGAGCTGCGCGGCCTACGAGCAGGAAATCCTCAATGCCGGCGGTATCGACCTCCAGGTGCTTGGTATCGGCTCCGACGGCCATATCGGCTTCAACGAGCCGACCTCGTCGTTTGCGTCGCGCACACGCATCAAGACACTCACCCAGCAGACGGTGGCCGACAATGCGCGCTTCTTCGATGGCGACGGAAGCAAGGTTCCGCACCACTGCATCACGATGGGCATCGGCACGATCATGGATGCGCAGATGAACCTAATGCTGGCTTTCGGCGCGGGCAAGGCCGATGCCGTATCGGCGATGGTTGAAGGGCCGGTATCCTCCATGATGCCGGCCTCCATTCTTCAGCACCATCCGTTGGCCAAGGTTTTCATCGACGAAGCCGCCGCATCTGCGCTAAAACTTTCCAACTATTACCGGTGGGTCTATGACGGCAAACCGGAGTGGCAACGGGATGCGTAGGGGATAGTCCAACGCTTGGAAATCTGACCTTCGGCCTTCAACTCTTCGACCAACAAAGGAGGATCGCAATGGGAACAAACGAACTGCTGGGCGTGGCGCCTTTGCTGCACACCCTCGACTGGATCGTAATCGGAATTTTCTTCGTCATGGTAATCGGCATCGGGGTGATGGCGGCGCGGACGGCCGGGAAAAACACCTCGGAATTTTTTCTGGGCGGCCGCGGGATGCCGTGGTGGCTGCTGGGGGTTTCCATGGTGGCCTGCACCTTTAGCTGCGACACGCCGAACCTAGTGACGGATCTCGTCCGCGGCGGCGGCGTAACGGCCAACTGGGCCTGGTGGGCGTTTCTCATCACCGGCATGGTGACGGTGTTTATCTACGCCCAGCTCTGGCGGCGCTCGAAGGTGATGACCGACCTGGAGTTCTACGAGCTGCGCTACAGCGGCAAACCCGCCGCGTTCCTGCGTGGGTTCCGCGCGGTCTATCTGGGCGTCTTCTTCAACTGCCTGATCATGGGTTCCGTCACGCTGGCGGCCATCAAGATTGGTCAGATCATCTTCAACATCGATCCGTTGCCAACCGTAATCTTCGCCTCCATCGGCGTGGTGATCTATGCCACGGCCGGCGGAATCAAGGGCTGTATCTGGGCGGACTTTTTCCAGTATTCGATTGCCATGTTCGGCGCGGTCTATGCTGCCGTCGTTGCTGTCCAGCAGCCCGAGGTCGGTGGCCTGCATGCATTGCTGACGAACGAGGCGATTGTTTCCAAGCTGAACGTCATGCCGGACTTTTCCATCTGGCTGGCGTGGGTTCCCATGTTGCTGATTCCGGTGGCGGTTCAGTGGTGGGCGGTCTGGTATCCCGGTGCCGAGCCGGGCGGCGGGGGCTATATTGCCCAGCGCATGCTCGCGGCGAAGGACGAGAAAAATGCCATCGGCGCCACCCTGTTTTTTAACTTCATGCACTATGCCATGCGCCCGTGGCCGTGGATTATCGTGGCTCTGGCCTCGATCCTCTGTTTCCCGACATTGGAAAGTATTCACGCCCAGTTTCCCAACATTGATCCCACCTACCTGAAACAGGATATTGCCTATCCGGCCATGATTGCCCGCCTCGGCCCGGGGATGCTCGGACTGGTGGTGGCCTCGCTGATTGCGGCCTACATGTCCACCATCGGAACCCACCTCAACTGGGGCTCCTCCTATGTGGTGAACGATTTCTATGCGCGCTTTGTCCGCAAGAACGCCAGCCAGAAGGAGCTGGTGATGGTCGGCCGCCTCATGACGGTTCTCCTGATGGTGTTTGCGGGATTCATTTCCTTAAACTTCCTGCAGAACGCGGGACAGGCCTTTAAGTTCATGCTGCTCTCCGGCGCGGGAACGGGCGCGATCTATCTGCTACGCTGGTTCTGGTACCGCATCAATGCTTGGACGGAGATCGCGGCCATGCTCGCCGCATCGGTCGTGGCCGTATGGATTATTGCCGGCCCGGGCGATGACGGTGTGAAGTCGTGGATCGTCGACTACAAGTCGGTGCAGGAATTTGTCCATGTGATGGATATGCAAGAAGTCGTTAACGCTATAGAGGAAGGAGAAGATGTTTTTGAAAAATTGAAGGCAATCAATAATACGGAGCTGACCGCATTCCTAATGGAGGATGGCGAGCCGCGTGAAGTGGCCACACTGGCGAAAGGAACAAAGTTTTATATTTACGACACCCGAATCAATGGACTGGTCTTTCCCGTCCAGTTACTGGTCTGCGTTGGATTCGTGACACTGGCCTGGCTGGGGACAACCCTGCTGACGAAACCGGCGGCCACATCGACCCTGCGCAGTTTCTACAAGCTTTGCCACCCGGGCGGCCCCGGCTGGAAAAAGGTGGTGCTCGATGCGCGCGCCGACGGCGAGGAGATCGACCAGAAAAACGGGATCACCGACTGGAAACTGCCGATCCAGTTGCTGTGCGTGTTCCTCGGCTGCGTGGCGATCTACAGTTCGCTTTTTGCGATCGGGAACTTTGTCTACGGCAACCTGCTGGCCGGGGTGCTGATGTCGGTATTGGCGGGAGGTGCCATGGTGGTGCTGTTCAGATCGTTTGGAAAACTGGGTGCGGAATAAACAAGCAGGAGAGATTGAAAAGGGCATGAATAGAAAGGATTTCATGTGGACGACCGCGCTGGCGGCCGGAGCGGTTCCAATGGCTGGAAATGCGGCGCTGTTTGGCCGCAACCGCCAAAACATGTGCGGCTTTGCCGCGCCGCCAATCGAGAAAGTGCGGGTCGGAATCATCGGCCTGGGCACGCGCGGAAAAGGGGCGGTTCAGCGACTGGCGAAGATCCGCGATGTGGAGATCGTGGCTCTGTGCGATCTGCGCGAAGAGATGGTGGTCCGCAGTCAAAAGTTGCTGGCCGATGCCGGTCGCCAACCCGCCCAATTGTTTTCCGGTGGCGAGGAGGTTTGGCGGGATCTGGTTGCGATGGATCTGGATCTGGTCTACATCGCGACGCCGTGGCGATGGCATACGCCCATGGCGGTGCATGCCATGAAAAACGGCAAGCATGTCGGGGTCGAAGTGCCTGCCAGCCTTACGATCGAAGAGAGCTGGGAGCTCGTCGAGACCTCCGAAAAAACCGGTATGCATTGCTCGATGCTCGAAAACTGCTGCTACGATTTCTTCGAGCTGCAAACCCTCAACATGGTGCGCCAGGGCGTCTTTGGCGAGCTGACCCATGTGGAGGGGGCGTATATCCACAATCTTTGCGAGCTGATCACCAACGAGGAGGGTGATGATTCCTATCAGGATCAATGGCGCCTTGTCCAGAACACCGGGCAGAATGGAAACCTCTATCCCACCCACGGGCTTGGGCCGATCTCCCAATGCCTGGACATCAACCGCGGAAACAAATACGACCACCTCGTTTCCATGTCGAGCCAGGAGGGCGCCTTCTCCGAGTGGGCGCGCGAGCATGGAAAGGACAAATACGCCCATATCGAAAACTATCGCGGCGACTTCAACACCACCCTGATCAAATGCGCCAAGGGGCAGACCATCATGATCCATCACGATGTCAGCACCCCGCAGCCCTATAGCCGCATCCATCTGCTCCAGGGGAGCAAGGGCATGGCCCGCAAGTATCCGGTCAGGCAGATCGCGCTCGCCAGCCACGGCCACGGCCATAAATGGCTCAACTCGGAGGAAATGAAGGAGGTCGAGGCCAAATACGAGCACCCGCTCGCCCGCACCATCGGCAATGTTGCCAAGAAGGTGGGTGGTCACGGCGGCATGGATTTCATCATGGACTACCGCTTGGTCTACTGCCTCAAAAACGGCCTCCCGCTCGACCAGAATGTCTATGACGCCGCCGCCTGGAGCTGCATCGTTCCGCTGAGTATCGAGTCGGTTGCCCGGAAAAGCGATTCCATCGATATCCCTGACTTTACCCGCGGCGCGTGGAAAACCAACGCCCCGCTCGGCATCGTGGATGTCGATCCGTCAAGGCTTCCACTACTCGACGCAAAAAGCATTGGAGGCGATACCCATGGCGTTAGC
>DAOUQA010000156.1 GCA_030625905.1 Kiritimatiellales bacterium
GAAGAGATGGCGCTAGCCAGTCTGTTCGGCGGACTCGCGCTCGCCAATGCCGGGCTCGGTGCCGTACACGGATTTGCCGGCCCGCTCGGTGGCATGTTCGCGGCTCCGCACGGCATGGTTTGTGCCTCGCTGCTACCCGCCGTCTTTGCCGCAAACATCCGTGCCCTGGAAGAACGCGGCGGAGGAAACCCGGTGCTTAAAAAGTACCGCGAAGTCGCACGCATCGTCACCGGAGACCGGAAGGCCGAACCCGACGACGGCCTCCGATGGGTAAAGAACCTATCGATGCAAATGTTCGTTCCGGGTCTCGAAGACTTCGGCATCTCCGAGTCCGACTTTCCCGCCATCATCGAAAAAGCCAAGAATGCCAGCAGCATGAAGGGCAACCCCATCCAGCTCACCGACGAGGAACTCACCCATATTCTTGCCAATTCGCTCCGCCCGCCCATCAACGGCGGCCCCACGCTATATTTATAAGGAAAGATGAGGAGAAAGGTGAACTATGAAGATGAAAGATGAACTATGAAAATGGGCCTGCGGCAGCTTCTAATTAAAAAGGCTAACGCCGTCTGAATTCCTCTTTCATATTTCATAGCTCATCTTTCATATTTCATTTTTCATATTTCATATTTCATTTTTTCAGGATCAATTTATGGAAACCATCCAATTCGGTACGCTAAACTATGCTGTCCTTGCCGTCTACCTGCTGGGTATGATCGGCGTGGGTCTGTTCTTCGCGCGGAAACAGGAAAACGCCGAAATGTTTTTCCTCGGCGGGCGCAAGCTGCCGTGGATCGCGGTAGCGATGAGCATGTATGCCTCGCTCACCAGCGCCGTCACCTACCTCGGCCTGCCCGGCACGGCCTACTCCGAAAACATTGCACTCATCATCGTCTGCGTCATGAGCCCCATCGTTGCGCCGTTCATCCTGTTGCTCTTCTACCCGCTCTACCACCGCTTGCACGTCACCACCTCTTACGAATACATCGATCAGCGGTTCGGCCCAACCGCCCGCTATGGCGTCGCCGGACTGTTTGTCCTTGCGCGCCTCGGCTGGCTCGGCACCGTCGTCTACGCCCCCGCCATGGCCATGTCAATCGTCACCGGGATCCCGCTGTGGAGCTGCATCTGCCTGATGGGGTTGCTCGCCACGGCCTATACCGCGCTCGGCGGCCTCGCCGCCGTGGTCTGGACCGACGTCATCCAATTCATCATTCTCATCGGCGGCGCGATCTGGGTGGCGGTGAGTTTGGTTCATGGCGTCGATGGCGGCACAGAAACCATCATGGCCCTCGCCAAGGAGACCGGACGGCTGCACATTGCCAACTGGAAGTTCGATCTCTTTGCCATGTCCGGCCCGATCGTTGCGGTCTCCTTCTTCTTCCAGTTGATGCAGGACTACGGCACCGACCAGGTCACCGTCCAGCGCCTCATGGCCACCGGCTCGTTGCGCAAAACCGTCAAGGCCGTCGCCTTCAACGCCTGCACCGACTTCTTCATCATCGGCCTGCTGCTTTTCATCGGCCTCGGACTCTTCGCGTTCTTCAACGGCGTTTCTTTGCCGGAATCAATCACTGGCGACAGGGTCATGCCCTACTACATCATCCACTACCTGCCGCAAGGCCTCTCCGGCCTGCTCATCACCGCCGTCTTCGCCGCCGCCATGTCCAGCATGGACTCCGGCATCAACTCCATCGCCACGGTACTCATCAACGACTTTAAGAAACCTTTCGCGCATCACGTCCCACGTCCCACATCCCACGTCCCACATATCACCGACGTCACCCTCGCACGAATCCTCACAATCGTACTGGGCGTTTTAGCAACATCCCTCGCCTTCTACGTCTCCACCATCGGCGGCATCATAAAGGCGTTCGCGTCGTTCATGAGCCTGTTCAGCGCGCCGGTGCTCGCGTTGTTCCTGCTCGGTGTCCTGACGCGGCGCGGCAACTTCCAAGGGTGGCTCGTCGGCCTCGCCGTCTCCGTTCCCGCCACCCTCTGGCTGCAAAAGATCGTGGAAGCCCACTGGATCTACTATTTTCCGTTTTCGTTCTTCGTCGCGTTTTTAATTGCCCTGCCCACAAGTTTCTTCTTTAATCTGAAGCCTTCACCGCAGAAGCTAACCGCTCCAAAATAACCGCCCCTGATGCTATGAAAAAAACGAGACGAATCGGAATCCTTCCACTTACCGGGGCGCTGGCCCTTTCTTTCTGTGGCGTGGCGTGTCCATGCATGGCGGAGGACGAAAAGGCCACCACCCTGCGCTGTGAATACCTTGAAAACCCGTTGGGCATCGATGTTCCCCAACCCCGGCTGAGCTGGATTATGGAGGCGAAGACGCGTGGCCAGAAGCAAACGGCCTACCGCGTGCTGGTGGCGAGCAGTGCGGAGATCCTGGCCGAGGACAAGGGCGATCTGTGGGATTCGGGAAAGTGCGAGTCCGACCGTACGACCCACATAGCCTATGGCGGCAAGGGGCTGCGACCACGAATGCGATGCTTCTGGAAGGTGCGCGTATGGGATAAGGACGGAACGCCATTGGCTTGGAGCAAGCCGGCCATGTGGTCGACAGGATTATTCCTGACTGCCGAACCTTCGAAGGAGCAGATGGCGGCACTGGATGCCCGGTGGATCGGTGCCGGGTCATCATTTGAAGAGGATCCGTGGCTGAGGAAATCCTTCGAGCTGGTCGACAAGCCGGTCGATGCCCTCGCCTATGTCGCCTCCATCGGATACCACGAGCTGTTTATCAACGGCAAGAAGGTAGGCGACAGCGTTCTGGCTCCCAGCACCAGCGATCTTTCCAAGCGCGCCCGCTACGTGACCTACGACATAACGCCCTATCTCCACAAAGGAAAGAATACCATGGCGCTCTGGCTGGGCGCGGGCTGGGCGAAGTGGGAGCACTACCACGTGGCGGACAAGCCGCTGGTCATGGCCGAAATCGATGTGGCCCTGCCGGATGGAAAGACGGTGGCGTTGCGCACGGATGAAACATGGAAGATACACTCCAGTTCAAGCACGCTCATGGGAGCGTGGAAACCCGGCCAATACGGCGGCGAGCACATCGATACCCGCAAGCGCCTTCCGGACTGGAATACGGCGGGATTCGACGATTCAAAATGGGAGTCGGCAAAAGCCTATACCCCCGAACTAAAACTCTCGGCCGAAAAGATTGAATCCAATCGAAAGGTGGCAACCCTCGAACCGATCGGGATCGAAGAGGTGGAGCCGGGCGTCTATCGGGTCGACATGGGGCGGAATTTTTCGGGCTGGATCGAAATGCGCTTTCGGGGAGAACCCGGGGAAAAGGTGGATCTGTCCTTCTCCGAACACGCGGACGGAAGCAATAAATTCAACCTGCGGAGCGCGTGTACGCTCGATGACCGCGGGCGGGGCATCTTTCACAATCGCTTCAACTACAGCTCCGGGCGCTGGATCACCATCACCGGACTCAGCCACCCGCCGGATCTGTCCGGCATCAAGGGCTATGTGATTCGCAACGACTACAAACGCGCCAGTAGGTTCAAATGCTCCAACCCGTTGCTCAATCAAATCCATGATACGGTTCTCTGGACGTTTGAATCCCTTAGTCTCGGCGGCTATGTCGTTGACTGCCCGCACCGCGAGCGCATGGGCTATGGCGGCGATGCCCATGCCACGATGGAAATGGCGCTCAACCACTATGGCATGGGCGCGTTCCTCACGAAATGGATCGAGGATTGGCGCGACGTCCAAAAGCCCGACGGCGATCTGCCCTACACCGCGCCGACGCAATGGGGCGGCGGCGGCCCCGCATGGAGCGGCGTCTGCGTTACGTTACCCTGGGCCGTGTATGAGCGTTATGCCGACCTGCGCATCCTCAAAGACACCTACCCCACCATGCAGCGTTGGATCGGCTTCCTCGACACAAAAGCCCACGACAACATGCTCGTAAAATGGGGCGGAAGGTGGGATTTCCTGGGCGACTGGGTGCCGCCCGGGAAGGATCAGGGAGACGGGCGGGTCGATGAATATTCCACCCTCTTCTTCAACAACTGCTACTACCTCTACAATGTAAAGCAGGTCGCCGAAATTGCGGAATTACTGGGCAAGGAAGATGAGGCTAAAGCCTATCGAAAGAGGGCCGAAAAAATCAGGAAGGCCGTCCACCAAGAATTTTTCAATTCCAAAGACAACACCTACGCCAACGGAGATCAATTGTACATGGCACTCCCGCTCCTCGTCGGCGTGACCCCCGAAGAGCTCCGCCAGCCCGTCATGCAGGCGCTTGAAAACGAGATCATGGTGGCGAAGAACGGGCATATCGACACCGGAATCCACGGCACCTATTTCCTCATCAAGACGCTTACCGAACTCAACCGCAGCGATCTAATATTCGAAATGGCTTCAAAACGAGACTATCCCAGCTGGGGGCACATGCTGGAAAACGGCGCAACCACCATCTGGGAGCAATGGGACGGAGAGCACTCGCACCTACATAGCTCGTTCCTCTCCATCGGCGCCTGGTTTATCGAAGGGGTGGCGGGCATTCAAGTCGATCCCCGGCAGCCGGGCTACAAGCATTTCATCATCAAGCCTGGCATGATCGGCGACTTGACCTGGGCCAAGGGGGAACTCGATTCCATCCATGGAAAGATCGTGAGCGACTGGAAGATCGAAGACCACACGTTTACCTTGAATATAACGATCCCGGCCAACACCACCGCGACCGTGCATGTGCCCGCAAAGAAAGCAACCGATGTTTCCGAAGGTGGCCGGCCGACCAGCACGGCAAAGGGTCTGAAATTCCTGCGCATGGAAAACGGCCGAGCCGTGTTTTCCGTGGACTCCGGAAGCTACCAGTTTGTTTCAAAGGATTAAAGCCCACTGGGTCTACAATCTATGGACTGAAACAGGGGCAGGCCAGCAGCGCGGCGGCAGACATGCTTTCGCGCGTCCAGGGCGGATCGAACACCCTCCGCAACGAGTGGACAACCTTCAGGAAAAGTTCCTCATTGGCCTCCTTGAGCGGCTTCCGTTCTTTTTTCAAACATGGGTGTAATCCATACTTCGTAATGTCACGTCCTAAGTTTAAGTTGTCACTTTTTTGTTCATGTTCCGTTCTGCTTAAGCGACCAACG
>DAOUQA010000242.1 GCA_030625905.1 Kiritimatiellales bacterium
CATTACGGAAAACCGCAAGTTTTTCATTTTCATGGTGGTGCTTTCGCTGATCAATGTGGGGATTGGAAGTACGGAGATTTTTAGCGAGCCCGATATCGCCGCGTTCAAAACCTTGGCGATTGGTTTTCGCCTGCTCTACTACCTCCTCATATTCGGCAGCATCATGAGCTATGTGTTGGATCGCGGCCCGGTCACGGGAAACAAGATTGCCGGCTCCATTTCCGCCTATATCCTGATGGGGATTATCTGGGCGGCGGTCTATTCGCTCTTCTTCCATATCCAGCCCGATAGCTTCATCATCCCGGAGCACCTTCAATCTGAGGGGGTTATCGGTTTGTGGACGATCTATTTCAGCTTTACCACGCTCAGCACACTCGGCTATGGCGACATTACACCCCAGCTCCCGGCGGTGCAGAGCTACGCGGTGATGGAAGCGGCCTGCGGCCAGATCTTCCTTACCGTGCTCGTCGCCCGCCTTGTCGCGCTGCACATCATTCATAGTAATAAAGATGAAAAGTGACGAGTGAGCCGTGATTTTCCCTTGCCGGGCATTAGGAAGGCCGCAAAATCGGGCTCCTCGCTACTTTGAATGGGTAACTCGAGAGTTTTTAGACCGGATAACAGGATTAATAACCATCCGGTTTATCCTGTTATCCTGTCAAAAAGTTCCCTCTTTATTCCATCCATCCATTCAAAGTGACGAAGAGCCCAAAATCGTTTCACGTTTCACTTCGGCGCAACCTTCGGCAGCTTTGCCACATCGACGGTTTCCATCCAGCGGCGCAGGGCGCGCCACCCCTCGAACCCCATTAGGCCGTTGATATAGCGGTAGCCGTCGCCATAGTCCGGATCCGGGCACTCTACGATGCCGTGGAGCGTATCCGCATAGTTCCGGCGACGGCAAAGCTCGGCGGCGGCTTGCTGGCAGATCCCTTCGTGTACCCACAGCGGTGCGTCTTTCAGCCTTGGAAAATGTTCGTGAATCAGGTCGTGCATTAGCTCGTGGGTGGCGGCCACGCGGAAAACCTCGTCGTTGAGGTGGTCGACGATGTAGATTTTTTCCTGATCCAGCTCCGGGGCTTCCTTCCATGCCCCGAAAAGGCCGCGCTTGGCCAGCATGGTCTGGCGGCTATAGAGCCCGCGAACCGAAACCGGCGAGTCGCTTTTCCGGAGTTTATCCGAGAGCTGCTGCATTTCGATTTTATCGACCAGTGCCAGCTTCGGTACGGTTTCGAGCTTGAGCGCGGTCCATGCTTCAAGCTGCCGGCGGGCACGGTCGTAGTGTTTTTGCGCCATCTCCTGATCCTTCACCGCCCAGCGCATGCAGGAGGTGCAGATTTCGCGGCCATCCTTCAGTTGGGTCGGATACGCCGCCGGGAGGCCGCACGAAAAGCAGGTCGGCTGCTTTTCCATGCAGCGCTCGCAATAATGGTGCCGTGCGACCGTGAACCCTTTTTCGATCGGGCTTTTGCATATTTCGCACTTGGGCAGCGTGGTCAGGAAGCAGGCCTTGCCGCAGTAGATCTTGTCGTCCGCCTTGTGGTAGTCGTCCCGAATAATGGTGCCGCAAACGGAGCATCGCGGGCGCAACTGATCGATGCACGCCTGGGAGCAGAACGCCTGGCCATTGTATGTCCAGGCCTGCCTCGGCAGCCGTCCGCCACATACCTCGCACCGCTCCGTCTTTGCACCCGCAGTTGCGCAGATGCAGCAAACCGCTGCCGTGAAGAAGCGTCTGGAAAGTATTCCACTCATGCGGGCAGTCTATGAATGAATGGACGAATTTCACATCTCTTTTTGTGGATCATTTCCTGCAACCGCTCCGCATGTGTAGCCGCGATCCGAGATCGCGGATTCCGATAGTCGGGCTTTGCGCGTCTGGCGGGGTCTCGGCCCCCTCCCTACAATCCAGAGTCTGATGAGGGTGCGGGGGGAATACGCTACACTAGGAACAACACCTTTTCAGGGTTCAATCGAAGCTGTATTGTGTGCTGAGAGATATATAGAACTGTTCCGCCATGGCCTGCTTCTGTTGGATCTTGCGGTGTTGTTGTGAGATGGCGTCGAGTTCGCTCTTCTTCGTGAACAGCCAGGACGAAATCATGTTGAAGTCGTTTTCCAGGCTGGATCTGCAGTAGTTGAGCAGAAAGCCTTCCGAGCAGGAACGATCCGTGCTGTCGTAGCAGGAAGGATTGTCCACCACCTCAAACCCATTGCCTGAATAGGTGAAGCCTTCCGGGTTGAGCTGGTTCCATGCATCCGTTGGGAATGGGTGATGTTCAAGGAGGATGCTGGAGAATTCGGAGTGGAGGCGGCAGAGCATGAATTCCGTATTGTAGCGGTTGTCCGTGCCGTTGCAGATAATGTATATGCTCTTGTCCTTGTGGGTCCCGCCGTATCGCTTGCCGCGAAAGCTGAGTTCCCGCAGCAAGTAGATGTGCTCAAGATCGGTGCGGACAACCGAAATTGGATGCGTGGCCAGGAATTGCTGGATGATTGGAATCAGGCGGACAACTTCGCCTACCTCGATTTCGCTTGCGGCAAGGGCGAGCGAGGGGGTTTGCCATTCGGGCGGGAAAAACAGGTTGGGATTATATTGGTAGTGCACCTGTACGTTGAATTCCGTCTGGATCAGGACCCGTTGCCTATTTATGTAATCCGTTTCGGGAGAGGCGGTTGCTGTAACGGAAGTCGCCAGCAAGGTTGCAATCAGAATGGAATATGCTCTAGCTGTCATGGGTCTCAATTCCTAAAGTGTTCGCAGGCTATTCCAAAGACAATGGCGGTTCAATGAAAATACGATGTTTATCAAGATATTCCCGGATAAAGGGCTCTTCACGAAAGTGCGTTTGCCCGCCCTCAACTCGGCGCGGCGAGCGGGACGGAAAGGTTGCGCAGGCAGAATAGCCCATCCCAGTCGCCGCCCTTCATCCTGCGGGCGCCATCCTTGCGCTTCTCCCCGAACAGCGGGCGGTTCTGCGCAAATACCTCGTCGACAAACAATCG
>DAOUQA010000031.1 GCA_030625905.1 Kiritimatiellales bacterium
TACCAAGGGCAACCGCCCCAGCTTCATTGCCGCTGCCCGCCCGGAGCAGGGCGAGGCGCTTTTCAACGAATATGTCCATGCCTTGGAGAAACTTGGCCTCCCGGCGCAGACCGGTAAGTTCGGCGCCGATATGAAGGTCGAACTGCTCAACGACGGTCCGGTGACCCTCCTCCTCGAAAGTACCGGGCGTCAAAAGGTCTGATTGAAACTACGAATCGTCACGAATGGGATTTATTCGTGTTCAATCGCGTCCATTCGTGGTTAAACTTCTTTTCTGAGTGAACTAGATTAGGAATGTAGATGAATAGGGAGTGGTAATGGGTAGTTTATTAGGCACTCTTCGATGGCGAGAGGGTATTAACTCTGGAATAAGGGGATTAATGGGGGTATTAACTCCCCTGTGTTTTTTTGAGGTGAATTATGGCAAAGCAAAAGACAACGGTTGGAACGATTAATAACGAAGTGCTGGCATTTACCGCCGGACGCGATGTGGGGTTGGATCACGCGTTGGTCGAGGTCGACTGTATCGGTACGGCGGCACATGTCACGATGCTTTCGAAGATGCCGGTCAAGCCGAAGCTCATCACCGAGGCCGAATGCAAGAAGGTGATCGTAGAGCTGGTCGGAATCATCGGCCTCGCGCAGCAAAACAGATTCAAGATCAAACTGACCGATCAGGATGTCCATCTCGCTGTTGAACGCACGCTCACCAGGAAACTGGGCGACCTCGGCAAGAAGATCCACACTTGCCGCAGCCGTAATGACCAAGTTGCCGTCGACCTGCGCCTCTACGCCAAGGAGCAGATGCTCCAAACCTTGGAGGAAGCCGCCGCATTGGCGGCTGCGCTTACCTCCTTTGGCAAAAAACACGAGTTGGTTCCAATGGTTGGAAGAACGCATATGCAGCCCGGTATGCCATCGAGCGTTGGCCTGTGGGCCACCGCCCATGCGGAAAGTCTGCTCGACGACTGCGTAATGCTCATTAATGCCTACCGGTTGAACGACCAGTGTCCGCTCGGTTCCGCCGCCAGCTACGGCGTACCGCTGCCGATCGATCGCCAGTTGACCTCCGACCTGCTTGGTTTCAGTCGCCCGACCCACAACGTACTCTATGCCAATAACGGGCGCGGAAAGATGGAAAGCGTGGTGTTGTCTGCTATGAGCCAAGTGATGCTAACGCTTTCGCGCCTCGCGCAGGATATCATGCTCTTCACCATGCCGGAATTCGACTATTTCAAGCTGCCCGCCGAGTTCTGTACCGGTAGCTCGATCATGCCGCAGAAGCAGAATCCCGACGTCTGCGAGCTCGTTCGCGCCAAGGCCTCGCGCGTCAAGGCTACCGAACTGGGTGTCTACGATTTGATCAAAGGCTCGCCGACCGGCTACAACCGCGACCTGCAGGAAGCCAAGGAGCTGTTCATGGAGGGCATTGCCACCACACGCGCCTGCCTGCGCATCATGGCGCCGATGGTCAAGGCCACCCAAGTGAATAAGCAGGCGCTCATTGATGGCTTCACACCCGACGTTTTTGCCACCGACCGTGCGCTGGAGTTGGTGGGCGAGGGCATGCCCTTCCGCGATGCCTACCACCATGTGAAGGAAAACCTTCAGGAGCTGGAAAGCATTGATCCGGTCGAGGCGATCCAGCTCAAGACCCACCTCGGCGCACCCCTCGGTCTCGACTGGGACTATTTCAAATTCCGCACCGCCGCCGTAAAGAAGATCGTCCGCGACGAGCGCAAGTCCTTCAACAAAGCCGTGACGAAGCTACTGGACGTGAAGTATCCGTTGGATTGAAATAGGCAGAGATGACGAACAAAAGTTCCGGTCATTTTCAGGTTATTTTTGTTAGTCCACGTGGCCAGTCCAAGTGGTCAGTCCTTTGATCTTTGTGTCGAGGGGTCCAAGGGGTCAGTCCTTTGATCTTTGTGTCGAGGGGTGGCTTGAATCTCCGCCTAGGACTCGCCTTTGAGTTTTTTCAGCTCGTCGGCGTCGATCTGGTCCTTTGGCCTTCCGGTTGCGAGCTTGTTGACGATCAGATCATCAATCGACAAGACCTTAAGATCAATCCCGTCGATTTGCCGTACGATCGCATTTTCCGCCGCCGTCGGGAAATCCAACCCGGTGGCTCCGGTTAGCAGATCGATTCTTCGTGGTGCCACACCAATCTGGAAAACGGTATCGGTATTTTGGAGATCCTCGGCCTTCAAGTCATGGAGGGGTGAGCCGAATCGCTTTAACGCACGAATAACCGCATCCGCGTTTTCCGGGGAGGGCATCACCCAAATATCGATATCCATCGTGGCCCGGGGAAATCCGTGGGCAGCCAATGCATAGGCGCCAACCAGGATGAAATCAACCTGTTCGGCGTTTAAGGCAAACAATATGTCTCTGTAGTCTTCGTTCAGGATCATGGGAGGGACTCAGCGAAGCGACTTCGCGGGTTAATGGCCAGACTAGGCCAAGGCGTGATTCAATGGTACCAGACACAAAGTTATCGTCAGTGTGGTTCCCTAGGTTGCCCTTGGATATATGCTGTCTATCCATACCCGGATAGTGCCAGTTCCTGCGCGGTATTGCAACTAGAAGGGGAATGCAGAAGAAAAGAGATCGTGCGAGGGGGCGTCGGCCATGCACTCGACGGACAGGATAGATCGATGGCGGAGGTTAATCAAAAAGCGACAGGGAACCTACTGGTGGCCGAGTGTACGTATGTCGTTTTGCAGAAGTTCAAGGACGGACTTGAATTTGACGAGGTTTTCGGGGTTGATTTCTACGAGGGTCTCGTGGGCTTCGAGGGTGGTCTTTGCGGCTTCGAGCGTGTTCGAAAAATCAGGTTCCAAGGTCTGGGATCCATCGCTCTGGCCAGCCAACAGCTCTTTTTCCTCACGGGTGGTGGAGAGGGAATAGTCGACCACCTGATCGACGCCCAGAGTGGTGAGTAACTTTTGGTTTTTTTCCGAAAGGTTGATGAGTTTAAGTGTGAATCCCGGCTTGTCCTTGACGTGGAAGGAAAGGCCTGCAAGCACGCCCATGAAAGTGCTGTCCATGCCGCAGCACTCGGACATATCGATTAGAATGCGGCTGGCCGACTTAGTTTCAATCACCCGCTGGATAAACTGCCTCATAGGCGGACTGATCTTAAACGAAGCGCGCCCCGCGACGCGAACAACAGCCGTCCGGTCAATATATGCCGCCGTCAGATTGTCCTGATTGTTGCCGGAACCCATAGTTTGCGAACCCTTTTTTTTTGCCAACTTGCGAAGGATAGTAGCACTGGCGGATTTGAGTTCAACGTGAATAGTTCGGAAATATGGGGCTCCCGCAATCTGCCCTTCTTATGCATTCATTCTTCTGCACAAATTCCGCAATCCACTCATCCACCAATCCAGGCCGCAAGGCTACGGTTCATTCACGAGGCGGGTTTTACGATCACCACACACTCGCCCTTGACGTTGCGTCCTTCGTATTGCGCTCGGATTTCTGTTGGGTTGCCGGCGGACAGCTCTTCGAATTTCTTCGTTAGTTCCCGCCCGACAAATAGGGAGCGGTCGGCACCGAGGTGTTCCTCGATTTCATTGAGCAGCTTGATCAGCCTGTGGGGTGATTCGTAGAACACCACCGGCAGGTCGGCCTCCATCCATTTGAGCAGGTCGCGCTTGCGCCCACCACTCTTGTGCGGCAGGAAGCCGGCAAAGATGAAGCCCTTTTCGCCTAAGCCGCTCAGTGCGACGGCGGTGGTGACGGCGGCGGGGCCGGGAATGGATGTAACCATTACGCCTGTCTCGCGGCAGAGTGCCACCACGCGTGCGCCGGGGTCGGAAATCCCCGGCATGCCCGAATCTGTCACCATCGCGATGGCTTCACCGTTTTGGATCCGTTCAACGATCTGCTCCGCCCGCTGCACCTCGTTGAATTTATGGCAACTCATCAGATGCGTGGTGATTTCATACCGGTTCGTCAACCGCCGCGTGTGGCGGGTATCCTCCGCCATGATCAGATCGGCTTCCTTCAGGGTTTCCAGCGCACGAAAGGAAATATCGCCCAGATTCCCGATTGGTGTGCCCACAATGTAGAGTCCTGCATCCATGGCGGGAACAGTACGGGAAATCCGGCGGGGCACCAACCCACATGTTTCACGGGTTTTTGATGGAGCCAGCGTAATTCTACAAACGTGGCATAGCTATGCACTCGAACCCATGGAATAGCCGCCGAGGTCGAGGGTGACGAAGCGGTAGCCGGTTTGCTTGATGGCGGTAACAAGCTCGGTTCGTTCGTCTATCAGTTTACCGAAGTCGGCGGGGTCGATTTCGATGCGGCAGAGGTTGCCGTGGTGGCGGACGCGGTACTGGACATAACCACATGCGCGTAGGATTTCCTCGGCCTTTTCCACCTGCGCCATGGCTTCGAGGTCGATGCGGGTTCCGGTGGGGAAGCGGGAGCCGAGGCAGGCGAAGGAGGCCTTTTCGGAGGTGGGGAGGCCCCGGCGTTCGCTGAGAATGCGGATCTCCTTTTTGTAGAGTCCGGTATTTTGCAACGGGGCGACAACGCAATGGTTGGCGGCGGCCTGCGCACCGGGGCGGATATCGCCCTTGTCGTCCTCAATGGCACCGTGGGCGAGGACGATATCGCCAAACTCGGAGAGGATCGTTTCCATCTTGGAGAAGAGTTCATTTTTGCAGTGGAAGCAGCGGTCGCCCTTGTTTTCGAGATAGTCTTCCTGAAGGTGCTCGACGGTCTGAATAACGCGCAGGTTCCAGCCGCGTTCGGTGGCCATGTCGATGGCCTCCTGCAACTCCTCGCGCGGAATCGATGGCGAGTCGGCGATGACCATCATGGCGTTTTGGCCTAGCACTTCATGGGCGCAGTCGGCGAGGTAGGAGGAATCGACCCCGCCGGAATACGCGACCGCCAGCGTGCCGTAGGAACGTAGTTCGTCGAGGAGTTGTTTTTCTTTTTCTTCAATCGGATTCATAGGACAGGATCATTGGATGACAGGATCATTGGATGACAGGATCATTTCTTCTTTAAGGTGCGGAATGTGATTTGGTTGTTGTTTAGATTGATCCAGAGGAGTGATTCAAGACAGGTGTGGTTAATGAATTTTTGGAACTGGATACCTAGGGGATCCGGCTTCTTGGAAGTTGTTATTTTAAAGGCGATGTCTGGTTCTGCCAGCCTGACCAGTTTGCTGCCGACAAGACGGCCATCGGATAGGATTTCGGTTTTGGTTTCATGTGCATTCGGAAGAAGGGCGAGGAGTGCTTCGGAATATAATTCAGGATCGAGACGGGTGCCCCAACTGGAAACCAATTCATGTGCCAGCGTGTAGAAACAAAGGTTCAAGTCGGTCGCTTCATTCCTTTCCGTTCGGTCAACCTCGAAGTTTTGGCGGTCGGTCTTGGTCAAGGTGCTTGTGCAAAACTCGGATTCAACCGAGTTCCCGCCAAAGTTAACAAGTTTTCCGTAAGGCTTTTCTGCAATGAGCTGATAGTTGATGATCTGGCCTTTACATTGACAGGTTAATCGGGACAAAGCCTTGAGTTCATAGATGTGTTCATCTTCGAGCAGTAAATCCAGAAAATAGGTTTTCCTATACGAGCGGAATTTGATGGAGAGGGGAACTTCTCTCTGCGCTTGAATGCCATCTTTTTGGAGCAAATGCAGCAGTTCGTTCTGATACACCTCTTCATGATGACAATTGCCCATACGGTTGTGGATTTCGAAGACATGTTTCATGACTTGGTAGTCTAACGCATGAAAACGATCCTTTGCTTTCTTCCTGCTTGAAAATGATCCTGTCATTTCATGATCCTGTCTTTACAGTTCGAGGTCGTTTTTTCGGCTGAGCAAGAGCCAGATGAAGAAGGGGCCGCCGAGGAGGGCGGTGATGACGCCGACGGGGATTTCGGTCGGAGCGATCAGGGTTCGTGAAAGCGTATCGCATAGGGCGAGGAATAAACCGCCAAAAAGAAACGAGGCGGGGGTCAGGAAGCGGTGGTCCGCGCCGACGAGCAGGCGGCAGATGTGCGGCGACATCATGCCAACGAATCCGATCGGCCCGCAGACGGCGACCACCCCGCCAACCATGAGCGATGCTGCGAGGAAGATGAGTTTTTTCACGAGCCCAACATTCACACCGCGGCTAATCGCTATATCCTCGCCGACCATCAGCAGGTTCATTTCGCGGTGCAGGAAGAGGAGCAACGCCCCGCCGATTCCAAAGAAGGGGAGCAGGTTGACGAGCTTTCCGTAGTCGGCCGTGGTCAACGAACCCATCATCCATTGGATGATGCGGAACGAGTGCGACAGCCCGCTGGCATATTGGATGAGCAGGATTAGGCTGGAAAAGAAAAAGCTGATGGCAATCCCGGCGAGCAGCAGGGTGGTGGTGGTGAAGCCGCCTTTGATTCGGGTCAGGCCATAGACTAGAGCCACGGCCAAGATCGCTCCGCCGAAGGCTGCCAGCGAGGTGCCGGACATTCCAAGGAAGGTAAAGGCCAGTCCGAATCGAATAAAGATCGCCGCGCCGAGTGCCGCGCCGCTGGAGACGCCGAGCGTGAACGGCGTGGCCAGCGGATTCCTGAAGAGCGCCTGGAACGACATGCCGCTGAGCGAAAGCATCGCTCCAGCCATGAAGGCGGTCAGTACGCGCGGGATGCGGATGTTAAACAGGATCTCGCGTTCTTGTCCTGTTGCGGAAAAGGGGATGAACTCCATGCCGAAGAGAGGGCTGAACAGAAGCGTGGCAGTGGCGAGCAGGAATAGTGCGATTAGGGGTGTTAGCGGTTTCTTCATATTGCACCCCCTGATATAACGAAGGGGAGGGGGCGGTCGGGGGAGGGGGCGCTAATGAATTCGGTATCGTATATGCGCTTCAGTGTTTTCTGATCGGTGGCCTCTTCGGGCGTTCCACTGAAGGCGATGGTTCCATCTTTTAGTGCAAGGATACGGTCGCTGCAGGCGGCGGCGGTGTTGATGTCGTGATGAACGGCAACGATGGTGATGCCGTTTTCGCGGCAGGCGGATTTGAGGATGGCTGCAACCTCGGCTTGGTGGCGGTAGTCGAGAAAGGTGGCCGGTTCATCGAGCAGCAGGATCTTCGCACCTTGTGAGAGGGCGGCGGCAATGAAGGCCATCTGCCGCTCTCCCCCGCTGAGCGTGTTCATTTTGCGGTGGCGGAAGGGGGTGAGCCCGGCGCGCTCGATGGCGGCATCGATGGCTGCATAGTCATCGGTGTTTAAGGTGGTGAAGGCGGAGAGGTGCGGATAGCGGCCCATCGTTACGAATTCCACGACGGTCAAGGGGTTGGAGCGTCCCTCGGCCTGCGGAACATAGCTTTGGAGCCGGGCGAGGGCCTTGCTGTCGTAGTGTCCGAACGGTTGCCCGGCGATCTGGATGGAGCCTTCCCATTGCCGGTGGATTCCGGCGATGCATTTAATCAGCGTCGTCTTACCCGCTCCGTTTGGGCCAATGATCGAGACATACTCGCCGTCGCTTATGGACAGGGATACCTCTTTCAGGATCATGTTTCCCGAAAGTTCGATGGAGAGGTTTTCAACTTGGATGATCCGGCTATGCATGGAGTTTTGTTAACAGAATAATTTAGAACAGAACGATTTTTCTAAAAACAGACTCTCCCATATCCCCATAGTTCTGTCCTAATTATTCTGTTTAATTATTTTAGAGAAGTCATCGAGGGTTTGGATGAAACGGGGGCCGGGGATGCAGGTGTAGTCGCCGGTGAGCACATGGATGCGGTTGTTTTTGACGGCGTTGACGGCACCGAGTTTTTTCCAATGAGCAGAGGGTTCTGCATTGCCCTCCAGCTCGGGGGCGAGTTCGATAATAATGTCGGGGTTGAGGCGGATGACGGCCTCGCGCGAGAGGGTGGCGAAGGGGAGTTTGCCCTCGATGACGTTCCGGCCGCCGGCGATTTCGAGTAGCTCGCTATGGATACATTCGGGGCCGAAGGCCTGAATGGTTTCAATGTCGCCGCTGCCGAAGGTGAGCAGTACGCGGGGAGGGGCGACATGCATGTCGTTCGTACGGAGCTCGGCAATGCGGTTTTCCAATCCTTGGATGAGTTCGTTGGCCTGCTGTTGCGCTCCGCAGGTTTCGCCGATGCTTCGGATGGTTTCGAGGATATTGGCGATGAAATAGGTGCCGGTTTCGAGGTAGGAAATGCCGAGGCCTTCAAGCCGTGCTTTATCGGTTTCATATTCCTTGTGCAGGATCACGAGGTCGGGGTTAAGCGAAACGATGGCCTCATAGTTAAACTGGCCAAAGCCGCCCACCTTTGGAAGTGCGCGTGCGGCTTCGGGATAGAGGCAATAGGTGGTGTCCCCGACGAGCTTGTCGCCAAGTCCTAGGGCGTAGACGGTTTCTGTAATGTTGGGCGCGAGCGAAATAATGCGTTCGGGTGGGTGGCTCAACGCGACGGGCTGCGCGGGCTTTCCGCAACCGTAGAGCAGGAGGGTCGTAACTATAATGTAGACGAGGCATCTTGCCGCGTTGGGGCGGAGCGGGCGAGCTGTTCGTGTGCAACGAAGCTGGACGCGAAGCGAGGCTTGAGGAACGAAAGCACCGACCAACGGGAGAGGCAACCATCGTCTACGGTCTTTGAGTTGATTAATCATCGGTAAGCCGGAAAGTAAACGATAGGTCGGTGGTGGAGGTAACGTTGTGGCCAAACTGCTTGGCGGGGGTGAATCGGGTTTTTTGTGCCGCCTTGAGTGCGGCCTTGTCGAGCCGGCGGTATCCGCTGGACTGGGCGACCGAGACATTGCCGACCTGTCCATTGGCGAGCACTTCGATGGAGAGGGTGACGGTTCCCTCCTCGCCGCTTCGGCGGGAGATGCGCGGGTAGACGGGGCTGGCGGCTTTGAAGGTTCGGGCTTCGGAGGTCACGCCTTTTTCTTCGATCAGGCTGGCGTCTTGGTCGGGGGATGGGGTGGAGGCTTGAGGCTTGAGACTTGAGGCTTGGGGCTGTTCGGGGGGCAGAACTGGGTCGGGCAGGCGGGCCGCCTGCGGTACGGCGATGGGTTCCGGCGGCGGAGTCTTTTGAATTTCGGGGCTTGCTTCGTTTTGGGTTTGTTTAGGATTTGGGGATTCGGACCTAGCACTTGCCTTCGATGCAACCGAAGGCAGAAGGGTGAGGCGAACGACGGTACGGCCTTGCTCCATCGAAGGCTTGGGCGGGGTGTGGAGGCTCTTGCCGTAGAGCGCCGCAACGTGGAGGGCGACCGACAGCACGCTGCCGATGAGTAGCGGAACATTAACTATGGAGTTTCTTTTGTGCACGAAAACGAGACTTCCTCAATACCGGCTTTTTTTAAGTCGTCCAGCAATTCGATCGCCAGCCCGAGGTCGGCTTTTTGGTCGCCGTTAATGAATACGGGCTTGGCTTCGTCGCCGCGCAGCGCCAGTACGCGTGCGGCCACGCCGCTTGTCTCGACCGGTTCTTCATTCAGGAACAGGTTGTTTTCGGCATCGATGGTGATGGCAATGTAGTCCTCCTTTTCGAGCGAGGCACTTCCCGCCGACGGCAGGTCGACCTTCAGGCCGTGGTGCACCACCATCGAGAGCATGGCGTAGATAAAGAAGACGAGTAGCAGGAACACCACGTCGATCAGCGGAAGCATTTCCACCCGCGCCTTCTTTTCTTCGTATCCGGAACTTAGTTTCATGGGTCGATTCAAATAACAGAATAATTATGAACAGAATGATTTCTTTTCCAGCGTATCAAACTGGATTGTCGAACGGTTTAGGTTGATCCAGTAGAGATGGTCAAATGGAGTGTGGGATAGAAGTCGGCTCAGATGGGCTTTGTATCGTTTGGTATCGCCCTTTGCTGCCGTGATCAGGAAAAATTCCGCCGCGGAGAGACATGCGAATTTTTGATGGCCTAACAGTTGGTTGCCGTTTTTGATTTCAATTGATTGAATGACTTCCTGTTCTCCGCCGAGAAAATAGAGGAGGGCTTCCTTATAGAGATGTGTGCCAAAAAAGGCTCCCCAGTCATTCAAAATGTCCAACATGCGGCTTTTTAGTTTCCGGGCATTCTCCGAATATTCATTCCAGAGGGAATCCTGAATGTGGAATAGCGATCTGGCTTCATGGTTGAGTGTTGTTGATACGAATTCATGTTCCACGGATATTGGGCGGAAATTGATGATTTTACCATGCCGGGTATTGGTGGCAAATACATAATTCAGAGCCTGGATACGTTGCGGTTCCTGTATGGACTTGATGGCTTTAAGTTCGTACACGCTACTGTTAATCAGAAGGTCAATAAAAAGTCTCTTGGAGTAATTCTCGTGAGTAAGCCTGATTTCAACTTCGCACTCGGCCTCAAAGCCGTTTTCGAGGCATTTTTGCCTTAATTCGTTCCTGTAAATCTGCTCGTCATAAAACCTTCCCAGTTGGCTGTGCACCTCGAAGGCAAGCGCCATGACGGAATAGTCTAGCTTATGAAAAGCTTGCTCTGAAAGGGCTTCTATAGGATGGGGCAAGATAATCGGCATAAAATTATTCTGTCTTAATTATTCTGTTTCAATTTCCTCTTTTCCTGCCCTTTGAGGACGGTGACTTCGTAGCAGGTGACGAGCTGTTCGATGTGGCGGGTAACCTTTTCGACCTTGCGCACGAGGGCGTTGTAGGGGAGCAGAGCGACGATGGCGATGGCCAGGCCGGCGGCGGTGGTGATGAGCGCCTGGGCGATGCCGCCGGTGACGGCCTTGGGATCCTCGAGCCCCGCCGCGCCAAGCAGATCGAAGGAAACAATAATGCCTGCAACGGTGCCGAGGATGCCGAGCAGGGGCGCGAGGGTGATGATGGTGTCGAGCACGGAGAGAGAGCGTTTCATCTTTTCAATTTCCTGCATCGCGGCCGCTTCGAGGGATTGGACGAGGCCATAATTGCGGTGCGCCAACCCGGCGGTGAGAATGCCCACAACAAGGCATTTGGATGTTTCACTCTCCGTGATGGCGGTATCGAAGTCGCCCTCTTCGGTAAGGGTGAAGATGCGGTTGATGAGTTTTGGATCCTTGCGAGATCCCGCCGCCAGCCAAAATAGCAGGCGCTCGAAAATCACGGCCAGCGCTACGATGGAGCAGGCCAGTAGCGGCCACATAACGGGCCCGCCTTTAATGATGAGTTCCTGCATGGATTCCTCCCGTATTATTGAACCGGAAAAGCGTACGCTTGTTCCTAGGCATTGGAAAGGGGTTTCCAATGCCCGGAGCTCCGGTCTACATGCTGAGTTTTATTCCAACATAGGCCGCAATATTGTCGGTGTTGTAGCCGTAAATAGTTTGATAGTCCTCGTTCAACAGGTTGTCGATCCGACCGTAGAGCTGGAGGTTTCTGGTGGCTTGGTAGCGGACGGCAAAGTTGACGAGCGTGTAGGCGTCGAGTTTGTAGGTAACAGGGGGGAAGCCAGCGACATCTTCCCGGCTACCGACATACCCGGCATAGAGGTTGAGATTGAGTTTTTTCGTGGCGGCATAGTTCACCTCGGCATCGACCGCATGTTGCGGGCGCCGGAGATGGAAGGTGTTGCCGGTCTGATCGTCGTTGTCCAGATAGGTGTAGCCTACGCGGAGTTGAAGGTCTTCGAGCAGTTTGGCGGTGCTGTAGAACTCGACGCCATCGGTCGTTGCTTCGGCAATATTTCCGTAGGTGGAGGTGGTGAAGTCATAGTCGATCAGGTCTTCATAATCGGTATGGAAATAGACGATGCCGGCGTCGAGGCGGTTGGTGATAATCTGCTGGTTAAAGCCCGCTTCCCAGCCTTCGCTGGTTTCGGGTTGGAGGTTCGGGTTCCCGAAAGAGGAGAAGAGCTGGTAGGACGTTGGGGCTTTGAATGCCGTTCCCCACGATCCTTTCAGGGTGGTGCGCGTTGGGGCAATCCGGTAGGCCGTCGATGCCTGATAGGTAGTGGCATCGCCAAACTCGCTGTGGTTGTCGTAGCGCCCGCCGAGGGTGACCATCCACGCATCCAGCAATCGTGCTTGGTAAGAGGTAAACAGTCCGTGGTTGTTCAGATCGCCGTCGCGCATGCCGCCGAAGCCGTCGTCATAGTCGTAGTCGTCGCGATAGCCATCGATACCGGCCAGTAGCGTGTGGTTGTCGTGGATGAAAAAGGTATTGAGCCAGTCGGCGGAAAGGGTGTCGGCATCGTACTTTGCATCTCCAAACGCCATGTGCTCCATTCGATCCAGCATCAGGTAGGATGCCCCGACGGTGGTTTCCCAAGCATCGTCGAATAGTAGCGCCTTGCCCTCGGCACGGGTGACCAACTGTTCCACATCGGAGGAAAAAGCATCATGCGCGGTTCCAAAACCATCGTCGTAGTCCGAGGTGGCATCGATGTAGCGCAGGATCAAGTTTAGCTCCGTGGTATCGGTCGGCGTAAGGCCGAGCCGCGATGAAACCGAGGTGTTTTTGGTGCCGTCCTTCTCGCTGTTGTTGTCGCGGGTGGACTGACCCTCGCGTTCGTAGTGCGATATCGAGGCGCTATAGTTTCCAAAGTCATCCCCGCCGCTCACCCCGGTGGCGGCTCGGTAGGTGTGGTAGGAGCCGCCTTCGATATCCAGATAGGGTGTGGGGTTGCCTTTGCCTTTCTTGGTGACGATGTTGATAACGCCCGCCATGGCATCGGAGCCATAGAGCGGGCTTTGCGGCCCCTTCAGGACTTCGATACGTTCAATGTCGAGTAGCTGCAGGTGGGTGAGGTCGTAGCCGTTTAGGTCGAGCTGCCCATTCATTCGCACACCATCGATTATAACGAGCGTCTGTTGCGGCTTTGCTCCGCGCAGAAAAACCGAGGTCTGTTGCCCCGGTCCTCCGGAGCGGGCCACCGAAACGCCCGGAAGCATTTGGAGTGCATCGGGAAGCGTCTTGACCTTGGTGTTTTCCAGATCGGCGCTGGTCACCACATTCACGGTGCTGGCCATCTGGTCGATCGGTGTTTGGATGCGGGTGGCCGAAACAATGATTTGGTTGGCCGAATTCGTTTTAGTATTCAGTTCAGCGGCTTGTGTAGATGCGAGTGTTGCGGCGGTACATACCGCTAGTAGAATCGGGTATTTCATTCCTGGTTCCTTTTGCCCTTGCGCGGGGCGTTTGATTTTAAACATACGTTTTCCCGCGCGGGATCAAGGGAGGAATAGGAACACGAAAAGATGCTCCGGCAGCCTTCCCCCTATTTAACCGCGAAGGAGAACAACAAAACATCCAGGGCTTGTTTTCTGGCTTACAGCACATGGGCTGAGTCACAGTTGCGCGACAGCGTCCGAATTCCACGGAACTTTCCAAAACATCCGAATGAGGCGACGAGGTTTATAGTCCCGGCGGGAATCTGTCAAGCGGCGGATGTTTTTTGTTCGAGCTTGAATTATTTCCGCCGCCAATAAAACTCTCCGGAAACCCAAGGAGTACACCATGAAAATCGTTGTTGCTCTCCGGTGCACTACAAGGGGGGCTGGATCTGTTCCTCAATACCTTCGACTATGCCTCCAGTATCTCCTCTGGCCACACATCGCTCGAAGCTTGCATTGCTCGCGCACCAGAGGATATCGCCTTTACCGTCCGTAGTATTTTTCGGATAATGGGGTGAGTCCGGTTGGTGGAGGGATGCCGTCCTCGGCGTCCGCCCGTTCAGCAAAAGGCATTGAGGACAATGCCCCTCTATTACAGGGTTGAATAGACCAGCTTGCCGCCGCATGTGCGGCAGACGAGGCGGGGGTTGCGGCGCTCGGCGGTATGTGTCCAGCACTGGTTTTCGCAGGTGACGTGGTAGCGCGGCGGGGAAAAGGTTAACCGGTGCGTACGTTCGCCGGAGCAGCCGATCTCTTTGGCCTTCGCCTTCCAGATGGCATCGTGGCTGTGATTTTCCCCCACCAAGGCATGGGCAATCTCATGCAGGATCGTATCACGGATATTTTCGTTGGAGGTATTCCGGGCGAGGTCGAAAGAGATTGAAATGAGTTTCTCTCGATAGTTGCAGCACCCCGCCCGCCGGGTGCTGTGGTCAAACTTGAACCGCCATTTTTCCAGTCCGTGCTCACTCAGTAACCCCAGCGCCAGTTTAAGGATCGAGTCTATTTGCTCTTCGCGCGGTCGGCCGCTGTCGCCGCCCGGAATCAGACACTCGTAAGGGACGTGGTATTCCTCGTTGTCCACATGAATGATCGCGCGCTTTGGATTGGTTCGGACGAGGGTTCCCTCCTTCATTCCGCTGCGGTACCTGAATTCCACCGGATCGTTCGGCGCAAACCGGGCGCGTAGTTTGTCGGCTTCGTTCAGCATGGCGGGTTCTCGGCAATGGCGATGCGGTCGAGGCCGGCGAGATCCTGCTTGATGCGGATGTCACAGT
>DAOUQA010000128.1 GCA_030625905.1 Kiritimatiellales bacterium
TGTATTTGGTGATGCCGCTGGCCTCCTCGAAGACGGTGCGGCGGTCTTCCGGGCGCGAACTGAGGATTTGGTCGATCTTGCCCTGTTCGAGAATGGAGTAGGAGTCGGTGCCGATGCCGGTATCCATGAACAGCCGCTGGATATCCTTGAGGCGGCAGGCCTTGCGGTTGATGAAATAGCCGCTTTCCCCGGAACGGAAGACGCGCCGGGCAACGCAGACCTCGTCGTATTCAATGCCGAGGGATTCGGTGCAATCCGCCAGCGTGATGCTCACCTCGGCCATACCGAGCGCTTTTTGCGAGTCGGTTCCGTTGAAGATGATGTCCTCCATCTTCGCGCCGCGCAACGCCCGAGCCCGCTGCTCGCCGAGCACCCATCGGACCGCGTCGGAAACATTGCTTTTACCGCAGCCATTCGGTCCCACGATCGCGGTCATTCCCGGCTCGAATTCGAGCTTGGTTTTGTTCGCAAAACTCTTGAACCCTACGATGTTCAGACTTTTAAGATACACAGTGGAACTCCTCTAAAAAAACAATTGTAAACATTAGCACAGGAGCGGTCGCCGATGAAAACCGAATTTCCAGCGAATTCCGGTTTCCTCGGAATCGTTCAAGTGCGGATACGTTTTGGAGTGCGGTGGCAAGCAACGGGCGACCCCGCTTTTTGCGTATGAAAAGCGGGTGTGGCCTTTCAGTTCCCATTGCACTCCAGAAGATTAATTCTCAAATTCCGAAGTCGTCGGCCATGACCATTTCTGGTTCGACGCCAAGGTCATAGGCCATGTCCTTGACGCATTTAAGCATGATGGGCGGGCCGCAGAGGTAGTATTCAATCTCGGTGGGATCGGGGTGCTTGTCGAGGTATTCGTCGAGCACGACCTGGTGGATGAATCCGGTGAGGCCTGTCCAGTTGTCTTCCGGGAGCGGGTCGCTGAGCGCAATATTGAGCTTAAAGTTGGGGAACTCCTTTTCCAATGCCCGGAATTCGTCCAGATAGAAGAGTTCGCGCACGGAGCGTCCGCCGTACCAGAAGGTGATTGTCCGGTCGGTCTTGAGGCGCTTGAGTTGGTCGAAGATGTGCGAGCGCATGGGTGCCATGCCGGCACCGCCGCCGATAAAGCACATTTCGCGGTCGGTCTCGTGGGCGAAGAATTCGCCGTAGGGGCCGGAGATGGTGATAGGGTCGCCCGGCTTGAGATTAAAAACGTAGCTTGAGCATACGCCCGGCGGATAGCTGGTGCCCGGCGGCGGGGAGGCGATGCGGATGTTGAGCATGATGATATCGTCTTCAAGCGGGAAGCTGGCCATGGAGTAGGCGCGGAAGCAGGGTTCGTCGTTGTTGGCCACCAGATCCCACTGCTTGAACTTGTCCCAGTCGCCGCGGTATTCCTCGGCCACGTCGAAGGACTTGTAGGAGAGGTTTTTGTAGGCGGGAACGTCGGTCTGGATGTAGCCACCCGCCTTGAAGTCAAGCTTTTCGCCCTTGGGCAGTTCGACGACCAATTCCTTGATGAAAGTGGCAACGTTGTCGTTGGAGCGGACGGTGCACTCGTATTTCTTGATTTCAAGGATTTCCTGCGGGATCTCCAGCTTCATATCTTCCTTTACCTTGAGCTGGCAGGAGAGCCGGTAGCCTTCCTTGGCCTCGACCTTGGAAATCTGCCCGGCTTCGGTCGGTAGCAGTTCGCCGCCGCCTTCGGTTACCTTGCAGGTGCACATGCCGCAGGTGCCGCCGCCGCCGCAGGCGGAGGGCAGGAATATCTTTTGGTTGGAGAGGGCGATGAGTAGGGAGGAGCCCGGCTTGACTTTCAGATCGCGGCTGCTGTCGTTGATGTCCAGTTTGACCAGTCCCTGCGGTACCAGCTTCTTTGACGCGATCATGAGCAGAATCACCAGCAACATGATCACCAAGCTGAACACTATGACGCTCGTTGTGATATAAAGAATTGGATTTTCCATAAATCTATCTCAATTTTTCCTTTTACCAAGATCAGGACAGGCAAATCATCTGCATCCATCCGTGGTTCCGTATTACAGGTCGATTCCCGAAAAACACATGAAGGCCATGGCCATGAGTCCGGTCATGATCATGGCGATGCCCAGCCCTTTCAGGCCATCCGGAAGGTGCGAATAACGAAGTTTCTTGCGGATGGCCGCCATGGAGGTGATTGCCAGTAGCCAGCCGATCCCCGAGCTGAAGCCGAAGACCGTGGCGGGCAGTACCCCGTATTCGCGCTCAACCATGAAAAGCGACGCCCCAAGGATGGCACAGTTCACGGTGATGAGCGGCAGGAAGATGCCGAGTGCGTGGTAGAGCTTGGGGAAAAACTTATCGAGAACCATTTCAACCAGCTGCACCATCGATGCGATCGTTGCAATGAAGCAGATGAAGGTTAGGAAGCTCAGATCCAACCCGCCCAGGTCGGTTCCGGGAACCCACGACAAAGCGCCGGGCTTCAGTAGAAAGTTGTAGATGCACCAGTTGACCGGCACGGTGATCGTTAGGACGAAGATGACCGCGAGACCCAGTCCAATGGCGGTGTCGACCTTCTTCGAGCAGGCGAGGAAGGAGCACATGCCCAGAAAATAGGCCAGCAGGATGTTTTCAACGAAGGTTGCCTTTACGGCTATGCTTAACAGTTCCATGGTCGCTTTACTCCCGAATTTTGAATAATGAACAAGGAACTCCGAATTTCGAAGGGGCTTGCTCTGTATTTCATTTCAATATTCATCATTCCGTTACTTTTATTTTTCTCGGATTTTTTTGTCCACAGATTGCACAGATTATCAGGATTTAAATCTGTGAACATCTGCGTAATCTGTGGATTCTGTTTCATTGCGCCTGGAATCCATGGTTCATTCTTCGACGTATTTGGTGATGGTGCGCTGAGCCCAGATCAGCAGTCCAAGAAGAATGAATGCACCCGGTGCGAGCAGGACAAGGCCATTGCCCATGTAGCTTTCCGGCAGGATCTTGATTCCGAACCAGGAACCGAAGCCGAGGAGTTCGCGGATCGATGCGACGGCAATGAGGATGATGCCGTAGCCCAGTCCGTTGCCAAGGCCATCAAGCAGCGACTCTTTCGGTGGATTCTGCAGGGCGAAGGCTTCGGCGCGACCCATCACGATGCAGTTGGTGATGATCAGTCCAACGAATACGCTGAGCTGCTTGCTGATATCGAACAGGAATGCCTGGAGCAGCTGGTCGGCGATAATGACCAGAGTGGCGATTACGGCCATCTCCACAATCATGCGGATGCCGCTTGGAATCACGTTGCGCAACAGCGAGATGACCACATTGGAAAGGGTAAGCACCGAAGTCAGCGCCAAGGTCATAACGATTGCCGTATCGACCTTGACCGTCACTGCGAGCGCGGAGCAGATTCCGAGCACCTGCACGGTAATCGGGTTGTTGCTCGAAAACGGATCCATCAATAGTTTTTTTGCTGATGATGCCATTAGGGCAGCTCCTTCCTGTTCGTACGTAATACGCAATATGATTCGCGTCTATTCGTGTTCATTCGCGGTTCCCTTTGATCGAGTTGAAATATTCAGCGTAGCGGGCCGCGTCCTTGCGCAGCAGGGTCTGCACGCCCTTGCCCGTGAGGGTTGCACCGGAGATGCCGTCGACTGAAGTATCGTTCAGCGGTGTGCCCGGTTTGGCAATTGTGAAATCGACGGCATGGCCATCTTCGTAGAGCCGCTTGCCGGCGAACTGCGTCTGGAACCAGTCTTTTTCGATCTCCGCACCCAGCCCTGGTGTCTCCATGTGTTTGTAGAAACTAAGACCAGCGATGGTTTCCATGTCGGCATTCAGTGCGAGATAGCCATAGAGCATGCTCCACAGCCCTTTTCCTGAAATTGGAAACGCATATTTAGAAGGGGAATCCGCTCCTTCGTCCGTCCATGTGAAGAGCGGAAGGTCGCCGGCGGTTTCTTCGGAAATATACTTTTCGAAGGTGGTTTCGATTTCAGGGCGCTTCATGCCGCCAATATCGATGCCGAAGGCCTTGACGATATTGCGTTTCACGTCGAACTGCTCGTTGGCCTGCTGGCGGCTTCTGAGGCCGGCGGCGGTGCCGGAGAGTAGCAGGCTGCAGGTCACGCAGATGGCGGCGGCAAAGAGCAGGGTTTTAGTATCTTCACGCATTGTTCAAGGCCCTCGCATAAGCGGTTCTCTTCTTGATGTGCGACTGGACGACAAAGTGGTCGATCAGCGGTGCCATCACATTCATGAAAAGGATCGCCAGCATCACACCTTCGGGATAGGCCGGGTTGGCGACGCGGATGAGCACGGTCAGCGCGCCGATAAAGAAGCCGTAGATCCACTTGCCCGTATTCGTGGCGGCGCAGGAGACCGGGTCGGTGGCCATGAAGACGATGCCGAACAGGAAGCCGCCCATGACAAGATGGTAGTAGAAGGGCAGTCCGGCAAACGCACTGTCGAGCGGAAGGGCGTTGAACAGCACCCCCATGGCGATGCACCCAACGATTCCGCTGAGCATCACGCGCCATGAGGCGATGCCGGTAAGGATCAGGAAGCCCATGCCCAGCAATACAGCGATGGCCGAGGTGGAGCCGATGCAGCCGGGGATGGTGCCGAGTGTTATGTTCCAAAGGGTGAATCCGGCGTCATTGAGCATGGTGATGGCATCGATGCCCTTTTCGGCGGCGGCCGCGATGGCCAGCGGAGTGGCCTGCGTTACACCGTCGACCTTGTCGGCCAGCGCGCTGACCCAGACTGTATCCCCCGAAATCTGCGCCGGATAGGCGAAGAAGAGGAATGCACGGGCGGTAAGTGCCGGGTTGAGAATATTGTAGCCCACACCGCCAAATATTTCCTTGCCGATTACGATGCCGAACGAAATGCCAACGGCCACTTGCCACAAGGGAAGGGTGGGGGGCAGCACCAGCGGGAACAGCATGCCGGTGACGAGGAAGCCTTCGTTGATCTCGTGTTTTCGAACCACCGCGAAGAGCACTTCCCAAAGCCCGCCGACCAGATAGGAGACAAACACGATCGGCAACACCATGATCGAGCCGCGCAAAATGTCGGCAGCAAAGGTTGAGTCAATGCTATTGGCGGCATTGAACTGGTTGCCCGCGTTCCATATGCCGAAGAAGAGGCAGGGGAGCAGGGCGTAGATCACAAACATCATCAACCGCTTCTGGTCGATGGAGTCACGGATGTGCGGTGCTTCCTTGGTTACATCGTCCGGCGTGCGGGCAAAGGTGTCGCCCGCTTCGTAGAGCGGATAGAGCCGCTCAAACTTGCCGCCCTTCTCAAAAAGCGGACCGATTTTCTTTTCCATCAAGTCGAATAGAAATTTCATAGTGTTTTTATCCACAGATTACGCAGATTCGCGCAGATTAGTTAATGAATCGTTTGTGTTGCAGAGATTGAGATCCAAAGTTCAGCAGTACTCCTTTTTTCGTGTGGCTGGCTTTCAGGTAGTTGACCTCTTGAGCGGTCTCTTTGCCTGTTAATGCTTCAATGGCTTTAATTTCTACCGGAATAGACTCGTAGCAGAAAAAATCGACCCGATATGTTGTGTTCAATGGTTGTCTCTTAAAGAAAACCGGTAATTCATGTTCCATCAGAAAGGGGATGTTCCGGCTCTTGAATTCGATAGCCAAGGCCTCCTGATAAACCCGTTCCAGAAAACCAGGGCCAAGTTCTTTGTGGACTTCCATAGCCGCGCCGATTATGGCGTAGGTTTCAGGATCGTCTTTGGCTGTGTATTTCACACTCATAAAAAAGTTCTTGTCCACAGATTACGCAGATTAACACAGATTGGTTAGTGAGCAGTTTTTGTTTAGAGGTTTCATAAATAGAATCTGTGATAATCTGCGTAATCTGTGGACGCTAAATCCCTTCCTCTTCGATTTCGAGCAGGCCTTGCTTGATGATGCCGCAGACATCGGTTTTGTGCGGGTCGATAAACGCGGCGATCGCAAAATCCTCGGGGTCGATTTCGAGGATGCCGAGCTGGATCATTTCGTCGGTGTCGTGCGCAAGGCAGGCGCGGACGAGGTAGTCGGTCATGATGTTGAGCGGCTGGTGCTTGTCCATCCATCCGGTCACCACCATGGCGCGATGGCTGCCGTGCAGGTTGGTGCCCAGTTTCCAGAGTTTGGATTTTCCGAGAAGCGCGGAGAGGTTGACGC
>DAOUQA010000198.1 GCA_030625905.1 Kiritimatiellales bacterium
GTACTCGTAGCTGGACTCGCAATCGCAACCATGATGGTGGAAGCCAAAGGGGGCGGCGGGAATGGCGGCGGGAACGGCAAGGGCCAGCAGAAGCAGGAGCAAAATAAAAAGTCCGGTAGTGAATGCTCGCAAAGCGGCCAAAAGCAGCAGCAGCAGAAAAAGCAGCAGCAGCGCAAAAAGGACGGAACTGGTGGCGGACAAGGCCAGGGCAAGGGTCAGGGCGGTGACAGCGGTTCTTGTCGCCAATAAGAATAGGTGTATACGGATGAGAGAGGGGAAAGCGTGGCTTTCCCTTCTTTTTTTATCTGGAATGTGACGAATCCTCCGGGGCATGTGTACTACTCGTATAAACTGGTGAATCAACAAAAAGGAGAACACCATGAGAAGGAATGAACTACTTGTACTAATTACATGCGGAATCATGACCGGCCTGATGCTGGAACCCGCCATGGCGGGCAAAAAGGGCAAGGGCGGCGGTAAGCCCGTTCCCACACCTGTGCTAACGATGGCGGAAGCCAACGACCTGCTGTTCATGCGGGAAGAGGAAAAACTGGCGCGCGATGTCTACATCACCCTTTATGCCGAATGGTCGGCACGGGTGTTCAACAACATTTCGCAATCGGAGCAACAGCACATGGATGCCATCCTTAGCTTGCTCGATAAGTATGGCCTCGATGATCCGGTAGTCGGATCCGGCGAATTCACCAACACCGAATTGCAGGAGTTGTACGACAACCTCGTTGCCGACGGACTCCAGTCCAAGCTGGATGCCCTGATGGTTGGTGCGTTGATCGAAGAGGTCGACATGGAAGATATCGTTGAAGCCATGGAGCGGACCGATAAATCCGATATCCTGGCCGTGTACGGCAATCTTTTGGCCGGTTCGGAAAACCATCTGAACGCCTTTGTCCGGAATATCGAAGCGATTACCGGAGAAACCTACGTAGCGCAGTGGATTTCGCAGGAAGAGGTCGATGCCATTCTAGGCCGCTAGGTCTTTGGTGTAATAACGAATCAATTCGCCTCCGGCTTGGCCGGGGGCTTTTTTGTTTTGACGGGGCGGTCGTTGGGCTTGTTTTTTTGCTGCCGGTCGGCGTTGGGGAGGTCGATGTCCATCAGGTCGCCTTGGGTGCTGAGCAGTAGCAGGCGCAGCTGTTCTTCAATGTGGACGGGGTAGGGCAGGACACGCATTTGCAGCAAGACCTGGATTTGGTTGGGGGTGAGCTCCAATCCCTTGTATTCCGATTTCAAAACAAACTTGCACCCCTCCTTCCAGCCGGAGCAGCCGTAGGCGCGCTTGCCCTTCACGATCTCTTTTCCGCACAGCGGGCAGTCGCCCCAGCGGTCGGTGTCGAGCTTGGCGGAGGTGCTGTTTTCGATCAGGCTTCGGGTGTAGGAAAAGATACCGTCCATGAAACCGGAGGCATCGGCCTCGGAACGCTCGATCTGCTTGAGTTTTTCTTCCCACTCGCCGGTCATCTCGGGCGATTTCAGAAGCGGATCATGGATCAGGGCAATGAGGCATCGCCCCATATCGGTGGCGCGGAGCTGTTTCTTTTCGCGGCGGATATAGTTGCGCCGGAGCAGGGTTTCGATGATCGCCGCGCGGGTGGCGGGGGTTCCGATGCCGCGTTCCTTGAGGGCTTCGCGCAGGGTATCGTCGTCGACCCATTTTCCGGCGGCTTCCATGGCTCCGAGCAGGGAGTTTTCGGTGAAGGCCTTGGGTGGCTTGGTTTTCCCCTCGCGGATGGACGGTTCGTGCCCGCCACTTTCGTCTTTTTCAAACGCGGGCAACGTCTGCTCGTCATCCTCCTTCTTTTTTTTCTTCTTCGGGAAGAGTGCGGTCCAGCCGGGTTCGATAACCTGCGTGCCTTTGGCTTGAAATTTTACCTCGGCGCTTTCGCCATCTACCGTCGTGATTTTTTTGATGCAGATGGGATAAAACGCGGCGATAAATTGAGTGACGATGGCCTCGTAGACAATCTGTTCATGTGCCCCGAGTGAGCGGGGGGCCATGCCGGTGGGAATAACGGCGTGGTGGTCGGTAACTTTCTTATCGTCGACAATGCGCTTGGTGAAGGGAAGCTTGGCTAAATCGAGAGGTTCGATCTGCTCGGCACGGAGCGGCTTCAACTGCTCGAATATTTTCGGGATGCGCGGCTTCATGTCGGCGCTGAGGTAGCGCGAGTCGGTACGCGGGTAGGTGACGAGCTTTGATTCGTAGAGGTTTTGCGTGGCGGCGAGCGTGTCGGCGGCGGAAAGGCCGTGGCTCTTGTTGATTTCGCGCTGGAGCGTGGTGAGGTCGAACAGCTGTGGGGGCTGCTCCTTCTTCTGCTTGCCGGTCACCGCGGTAATTTTAAAGGGCTGGCCGGTAATTTGGTCGAGTAGCTCCTTCGCCTTGTCGGGCTGCTCGAAACGATCACCGGTATATTTAAAGACCACGTTGCGGTATTTGGTCGTAAGTTCCCAGAAGGCCTTGGGGCGGAACTTTGCAATTTCATCGTCGCGTTGGACGATCATGGCCAGCACGGGGGTCTGCACGCGGCCGACGCTCCAAAGGACGCGGTCGTCGCCAGCCCCCAAGCGTCCGTGGCGGACGGTAAAATAGCGCGTGGCGTTGAGGCCGACAATCCAGTCGGATTCGGAGCGGCATCTGGCGGCGGCATAGAGCGGGTCATAGTCGTGGCCGTCCCTCAGTCCCGTGAACGCCTCCTTGATGGCATCGGGCGTGAGCGAGCTGAGCCAGAGGCGGCGGATCGGCTTCTCCTCGCATCTGCTCAGCGAAAGGATGTAGCGGAAGATCAGTTCGCCCTCGCGGCCGGCGTCCGTGGCGCAGACAATCTCTTCGGCCTCTTGGCAGAGCTTCTTGATCGTCTCGAACTGCTCGGCGACGCCGGGGTTTTCGATCAGCTTAAGCTTGAATTCATCAGGGATGAAAGGGAGGGAATCGAGCCGCCACTTGCGAAGCTCCGGATCGTATTCCCCGGGTTCAAGCAGGGTAACGAGGTGGCCGAACGCCCAGGTAATCGCGCAGCCGCGCCCCTCGATGTAGCCCTTCTTCTTCCCCGTGATTTTCAGGACACTTGCAATGTCGCGTGCAACGGACGGCTTTTCTGTAATGACGACTTTCATGGGTGAACTGCGGAACATTTAACCATGAAATACACGAAAATTGAACCACGAATAAACGCGAATGGACACGAATTTCCTTTGCGGGGACTTCGGTGTCTTGATGGAGGGCGACGCTTCATCGGAGCCTAGGATGATTAAAGGTGACGGTGTTAGTTCAATCAACCAGTAGGATGGAAATGCCGGGCATCCACCAGGAATTTCATGAGGTCAGCTTATAGACGCTTTTAATTTGGCTCAACTTGGATGCAAACAACAGGCAGGCCTTGATGTCATCCTCGTTCAGGTCTTCATAGTCATGAATGATATCCTGAGAAGACATGTCCCCGCTAAGCAACTCAAGGATCGTTTCCACCGGGCAGCGCAAACCCCGGATGCACGGTTTGCCGTGGCAGATTTCGGGGTCGATGGTAATCCTGTCCAATAGCGTTTTCATGGATCCGCTTGTACATTGCTGCACTCTCGGAACGCAAGGCTATTCATGCGTTGGAAACCTTCGGAACCTGTGCAGCGGAGGGCTTTTCTGTAATGACAACTTTTATGGGTGCGTAATTTGTAGCCTCTTCCGCAGAACCTGTGGGCTGGGCTCGATCCAGAACGCGTGAAATTCCCGCAAAAACAGCGTGTTGCCGGAGAAAAACAAGCTCGGTTTCCCGGGGCGACATGTCCCCGACCCTTCCACCCCCTCGCAATACCTTGCAAAGCCCGGTCGGTAGCTCGGTTTCCTACACCCTTAAAGACAGGCGCACCTGCCGGGGCGGAATGGCTGTCGTCGGGGAACCTATAAGACCCTTAATTATCA
>DAOUQA010000239.1 GCA_030625905.1 Kiritimatiellales bacterium
AACCAACATGAAGGGCATCATCAAAGGCGTGATCAAAGACCTAAACAAGAAGGGGCTTCTATAGCCCTCATTCCGTTGAGTTGATCTTTTTTTCATTGAAAACGGACATGGCCGATTATTTGTAGCAGAAGGGGTCAGGTCTGGACATCGGACATTTGCAACTAGACCATTGAATCAATAGCGGGCCTCAATGTCTACTGACCCTTCTCTTCCAGTCTTCCACTATTCCATCCGCAATCGGTAAGATTTCGGGGAGGCTATAGCAGACCCTTTTTCTCGAGATCCTTGACGACGCCTTTGATGATGCCCTTCATGTTGGTGAGGTCGGAGCGATCGTCGTAGACGATCTTTCTGCCTGTCCAGACCAGTTTCTCGGTCTTGACGTCGTAGAGGTTGGTTTCCAGTTCGAATTCCATGAAGCTCTGCACGGTTGCCGTGTTGTAGGACAAGCTGTATGCGTGTGAATAGTAGCCGTAGTAGCCTCCATAGTGCGACGGGTAGTGGCCCGTGGTCACAGCCTGTTGTCGCTCGGTTTCGGAGAGCTGGCGCGTTACAAGGATGGAGTCGTAGCCGTGCTCCTTCAGCGCGGCCACGAGAGCCTCTTCCGAAACCGGATCGGTTTTTTGAACCAGGGCATGCAGCGACTTCGCCTCCACGCCAAGCTCGGCCAGCCGTTCCACAAAGAGGGCTTCATACTGGCGGCTGATGCTGTCGCTCTCCGCCACGCCCAGCACCATGGTCTTGCCGATTGTCCGGCCTTCGAATTGCGGATCCATCCAGGAGTGGACTTTGACGCTGTTGCAGGATGCCAGCAGGCAGACGGTGAAAATGGATATGCAGATTTTTTTCATAGTATTCATAGTAGGACTCTCCTGTATTGATTATCGTAATCCTATTTAAATGCCTCGCACGACGCAACTGGTCTTTTTCTCTTTCCCCGGTGAAAATAATTGACTCGGATACCGATGGGCGTAGATTGACCGCAATTTATCGCTAGGGGTGTCTACGGCCGATGCCGATGACTGAGACAAACCCTTCGAACCTGTTCGGATAATGCCGGCGTAGGGAAGCGAGCTTCGTCCGCTCCCTCCGTTTCCACATTGTCCCCATATTAGAGGAGACGGAATGATTCAGGAAAAGCACGCATACGACAACTACGGAATCCACTATCCAAACTCGCGCAAGGTCTACGTTGCCGGGAGCCGCTCCGATATTCGCGTCCCGTTCCGCGAAATCAAGCTGCATGGCGACACCGAAAACCTGCGGCTCTACGACGTGACCGGCGCATACACCGATCCGTCCTGTGAAATCGACCTCAAGCAGGGACTTCCCGCCATCCGCAGCGCATGGATTGCCGAGCGCGGCGATATCGAGGAGCACGCCTCCGGTGTTGAAATCCTCTCCAATTCCGAAAAGGCCTTCCATGGATTGCAAAGAAAGCCACTGCGCGCCAAGGACGGGAAATCCGTGACGCAATTGACCTATGCGAGGCAGGGGATCATCACCCCCGAAATGGAGTTCGTTGCCATCCACGAAAAGGTCGAACCCGAATTCGTACGCGATGAAGTCGCCGCCGGGCGCGCCGTCATTCCGCTCAACATCAACCATCCCGAGGCCGAACCGATGGTCATCGGGCGGAAGTTCCGCACCAAGATCAACGCCAACATCGGCAACTCGGCGCTCGGCTCCTCCATCGAGGAGGAAGTCGATAAAATGCAGTGGGCCATCACATGGGGCGCGGACACGGTGATGGATCTTTCCACTGGCGCGGACATTCACGACACGCGTGAATGGATCGTGCGCAATTCACCAACGCCGATCGGCACCGTCCCGCTCTACCAGGCACTCAAGAAAATCGATGATAATGCCGACGACCTCAGCTGGGAGCTGTACCGCGATACGCTCATCGAGCAGGCGGAGCAGGGGATTGACTATTTCACCATCCACGCCGGCGTACTGCGCAAGGATATTCCCGCTGCCAAGGCGCGCAAGCTCGGCATCGTTAGCCGCGGCGGCTCGATCATGGCCAAGTGGATGCTCGACAACAACCAGGAAAACTTTCTCTACACCCGCTTCCGCGAAATCTGCGAAATCATGCGCGCCTACGACATTACCTTCTCGCTCGGCGACGGCATGCGCCCCGGCTGCATTGCCGATGCCAACGACGAGGCGCAGATGAGCGAACTCAGGACGCTCGGCGAGCTGACGAAGATTGCATGGGAACAGGGTTGCCAGGTCATGGTCGAAGGGCCGGGTCATGTGCCGCTCGACAAGATCAAGATCAACATGGACAAGCAGATGGAGGAGTGTTTTGAAGCCCCGTTCTACACCCTCGGGCCGCTGGTGACCGACTGTGCGGTGGGCTACGACCACATTAACTCCGCCATCGGTGGGGCGGTGATTGGCTGGTACGGAACCTCCATGCTCTGCTACGTCACACCCAAGGAGCACCTTGGATTGCCGAACCGCGAGGATGTGAAGGAGGGTGTCATCGTCCACAAGATTGCCGCCCATGCCGCCGACCTCGCGAAAGGGGTGGCCGGCGCGATGGATCGCGACGAAGCGATGCGCAAGGCGCGCGGCGAATTCCGCTGGGAAGATCAGTACAACCTGTCGTTCGATCCCCAGCGTGCCCGCGAATACCGCCTCGCCTCCCTCCCGCCCGAAGAGCGCGATCAGGCCGACCAGCACTATTGTTCCATGTGCGGCGAGCGCTACTGCTCTATGCGCATTTCCGAGGAGATCCGCCAATCCGCCACCGGGCAGGGTTTGTCGGAGGACGAGGCTCTCACACAAGGCATGCAGGAATAATCGCGCGAGTTTTCCGGGCGGGATGCCGAGATATATGCCTAGTTTCCCTTGGCTAGACCCGTTCCGGAAGGAGGCTCCAATGGACGGGATCTCCTCCCTTTCTGAAAAGGCCTATCTGCCTAGAATGGCGTCGACCTCTTTCTGCGAGATCCACTGTGCAACGTAGGTTTCGCCCGTGATCGCTTCGATATTCCGAACGAAGGAGTTTAGGTGGTTTTCCGAACCGGCCAGCAG